>CAYOHN010000045.1:0-16820 GCA_964403735.1 uncultured Spirochaetales bacterium
CTGGGTCGATTGCGACGATTCCGCGAACAGCACGATCAGCTGGCTGCGCCGTGGGGGAGAGGCGCGGGACATCGTCGTCGTCGCGTGCAACTTTACGCCCGTGCCACGCCACGGGGTCCGGCTCGGAGTGCCCGGCGCCGGCCATTGGCAGGAGCTACTCAATAGCGACGCGCCGCTCTATGGTGGCAGCGGCCAGGGCAACCTCGGCGGAGTGGAGACCCACCCGGTGGCGCAACACGGACATCCGCAGTCGATCGTCGTGACCTTGCCGCCGCTCGGCGTCGTCTACTTCAAGGGCAGAGCCGACTGACGGGCGCGGACGGTCGCACGGCGGAGGAAGCATGAAGCGGGGCGCCATGCGCGTCTGGCCGGGACGATCGCATCCGCTCGGCGCCACGTGGGACGGGCGGGGGGTGAACTTCGCGCTGTTCTCGGCCCACGCCGAGAAGGTCGAGCTGTGTCTCTTCGACGCCAAGGGACGGCGCGAGCTCGAGCGGGTACGCCTCCCCGAGTACACGGATCAGATCTGGCACGGCTATCTGCCGGACCTCCGGCCGGGACAGCTCTATGGCTATCGCGTGCACGGGCCGTATGCGCCCGAGCAGGGTCATCGTTTCAACCCGAACAAGCTGTTGCTGGATCCCTATGCGCGCGCTCTGCAGGGATCGCTGCGCTGGAGCGATGCGCATTTCGGCTATCGGATCGGTCACCGGGCCGGGGACCTCTCGTTCGATCGCCGCAACGATGCTCCCGGCATGCCGAAATGCGTCGTCGTCGATACTGCCTTCACGTGGGCGGTCGATCGCGCGCCGCGCACACCCTGGCAGGCGACGATCCTGTACGAGCTGCACGTCCGCGGCCAAACCATGCGGCATCCGGACGTTCCCGGACCGCTGCGCGGCACGTTCGGGGGCCTCGCCTCCCCGGCGGCGATCCGTCACCTGCGCGATCTCGGCGTGACCGCGGTGGAAGTGCTGCCGATCCATGCGTTCAGTGATGACCGCCACCTGGTCGAGCGAGGGCTGCACAACTATTGGGGCTACAACACGCTGGGCTTCTTCGCGCCGGAACCCCGCTACCTGTCCGAGCCCGCTGCGCTCTCCGAGTTCAAGACCATGGTGCAGCACCTGCACGATGCCGGCATCGAGGTGATTCTCGACGTCGTCTACAACCACACCGCCGAGGGCAGCGAGCTCGGACCGACGCTCTCGTTCCGGGGCATCGACAATGCTTCGTACTACCGACTGGTTCCGGATCAGCGTCGCTACTACCTCGACTTCACCGGCTGCGGGAACGCTCTCGATCTGCGTCACCCGCGCGTCCTGCAGCTCGTGATGGACTCACTTCGTTACTGGGTCGAGGAAATGCACGTCGACGGCTTTCGTTTCGATCTCGCGACGACGCTGGCCCGCGAAGGCGGCGCCTTCGACGAGCACTCGGGATTCCTCGACGCGGTCCGTCAGGATCCCGTCCTCTCGGCGGTGAAATTGATTGCCGAGCCGTGGGACGTGGGCGATGGCGGCTATCAGCTCGGTCGCTTCCCGCCCGGCTGGTCCGAATGGAACGATCGCTATCGAAACACGGTCCGCCGGTTCTGGATCGGGGAGCCCGGACTCACCGGCGAGTTGGCCTCGCGGATCACCGGCTCGGCGGATCTCTTCGCCCATGGAGGCCGACGGCCGTGGGCGAGCATCAACTTCGTCACGGCACACGATGGATTCACGCTGCGCGACCTGGTCAGCTACGACCAGAAGCACAACGAAGCCAATGGCGAGGAAGGCCGCGACGGCGCCAACGACAACCACTCGTGGAACGGCGGCGCCGAAGGCCCCACGGACGACCCCGCGATCCGTGCGCTCCGGCTCCGCCAGAGCAAGAACCTGCTCGCCACGCTGCTGCTCTCCCAGGGCGTCCCGATGCTGCTCGCGGGTGACGAGATCGGGCGCACGCAGGGAGGCAACAACAATGCCTACTGCCAGGACAACGAGATCTCGTGGACCCAATGGGAAGCCATCGGCTCGGCCGAAGGATGGGGCGACGAACGCGACCTGCTCGGTTTCGTTCGTCGACTGATCCGCCTGCGTCGACGGCACATCGCCTTCCACCGCCAACGCTTCTTCAGCAGCGATCCGCAGCGCAAGGACATCCTGTGGCTCCGACCCGATGGCGAGGAGATGCAGCAGGTCGACTGGGAGAACGATTTCGCGCGCACGCTGGCGTTCCTGCTGCGGGGGGACGCACATGGCTATCACCTGACGGTCCAGGGGGAACCGGAGAGCGACGAGGACTTTTTCGTGATCCTGAACGCGCACGACCACGAGGTCGTCCATCGATTCCCGGGGCGACCCGACGTCGACGCCTGGGAGCCGATCCTCGACACCGCGGTCCTCGACTCCGCGGCGAACGCAAAGGCGGTGCCGGCGGGCGCGATGCATCCGGCCGCAGGGCGGTCCGTGAGCGTGTTCATCCGGGGCGGCAGCGACTCGTGAGACGGGCCCACGCAATGCCGTTCGGCGCCGAAGTCGACGACGGCGGAACGAGCTTTCGACTGTGGGCCCCCGATGCGCGAAGCGTGGCGCTGCGCCTCGAAGGAGGGGACGCGCCGCTCGAGATCGACATGACGTCCCGAGCGGACGGTTGGTTCGAGCTTCGTTGCGACGCGGCCCGTGCCGGGACGCGGTACCGCTTCCGGATCGACGGCCAGAAGCCGGTTCCGGATCCCGCCAGCCGCTTTCAGCCAGACGGCGTCCACGGGCCGAGCGAGGTCATCGACCCGCGCGCCCATGTGTGGCGCGACGTCCGCTGGCGCGGTCGACCCTGGGAGGAGGCCGTCCTCTACGAGTTCCACGTCGGCGCGGGCACGCCCCGCGGTCGGTTCCTCGAGGTCATCGCGCGACTCGACCCCTTCGTCGACCTCGGCATCACCGGCCTCTCGCTGATGCCGCTCGCGGAGTGCCCCGGCGCCCACAATTGGGGCTACGACGGCGTCTACCCGTTTGCGCCCGAAGCGGCCTACGGCCGACCAGAGGAGCTGAAGCAGCTCATCGAAGCGGCGCACGAACGCGGGTTGATGGTGCTGCTCGACGTCGTCTACAACCACTTCGGCCCCGAGGGCAATTATCTGGGGCACTATGCGTCGCCGTTCTTCACGCATCGCCACGAGACACCGTGGGGGGCCGCGATCGACTTCGAGGGCCCGCGCAGCGGGCCGGTCCGCGATTTCTTCGTGCACAACGCGCTCTTCTGGCTCGAGGAGTACGGTCTCGACGGCCTGCGGCTCGACGCCGTCCACGCGATTCACGACGCCACGCGACCCGACGTGCTGACGGAGCTGGCGCAGCGCGTGCGCGACCGCTTCGGCAGCGAACGCGAGATCCATCTGGTGCTCGAGAACGACTACAACCAGGCGCGGAGGCTCCAGCGCAGCGGAAACGGACGTCCCCTCGAGTACACCGCGCAGTGGAACGACGATCTTCATCACGCGCTCCACGTGCTGCTCAGTGGCGAACGCGACGGCTATTACGAAGACTACGCCGATCGACCGATCGCTCACCTCGGTCGCGCCCTGGCGCAGGGCTTCGCTTGGCAAGGAGAGCCGTCGCCGCATCGCGGAGGGGCGCCGCGCGGCGAGCCGAGCGCAGTGCTGCCGCCGACCGCCTTCGTCTCGTTCCTGCAGAACCACGATCAGATCGGCAACCGCGCGTTCGGCGAGCGCCTCGCCGCCTTGGTCTCCGAGCCAGCGCTCCGGGCGGGAACCGCCGTGCTGCTGCTGTCGCCGCAGATTCCCCTGTTGTTCATGGGGGAGGACTGGGCCGCGCGGGAACCGTTTCCGTTCTTCTGCGACTTCGGTCCAGAGCTCGCCGAGGCGGTCCGTGACGGACGGCGCCGCGAGTTCGCCGCGTTTCCTGCGTTCCGGGATCCTGCCGCGCGGGCGCGAATTCCCGATCCCGGCGCCCCGGAGACCTTCGCTGCGGCGCGGCTCGACTGGCACGCGGCGGCTGACGCTCCACACGCAGCGGCGCAGGCGCTGCACACGAAACTATTGGCTGTGCGCCGGCGCGAGCTCGTGCCGCGGCTGCGCGGCATCGGCGGCGAGAGCGGCCAGGCGGAGGTGATCGGCGAGCACACGCTGCGAGTCGATTGGCGGCTCGACGATGGTGCCCGGCTCTTTCTGCTCGCGCATCTCGCCGCCGCGCCGTCGTCGATTCGTGTTCCTGCCATCCCGGGGCGTCTGCTCTTCGAGACGCCGACCGGCGCCGTCCGTGCGAGTCGCGACGGCAGCCTGCCGCCGTGGACCGTCATCTGGAGTCTCGCGGAACCGAGCGACGCCGGAGCTTCGAGATGACGGCGGGGTCGGCGACGCCGAGCTCCACCTACCGATTGCAACTGCGGAGCGACTTCGGCTTTTCCGAGGCAGCGGCGCTCGTTCCCTATCTCGCCCGCCTCGGTGTCTCGCACGTCTATTGCTCCCCGTATTTGCGCGCGCGCCGCGGCAGTGCCCATGGCTACGACATCACGGACCACGGCGCGCTGAATCCCGAACTCGGCGACGAGCAGGACTTCGTGCGCTTCGTCGCGGCTCTGAAGCAGCATGAGCTCGGACAGATCCTGGACTTCGTCCCGAACCACATGGGAATCGCGCAGGCGGACAACGCCTGGTGGCTCGACGTACTGGAGTACGGCCAGGCCTCGCCGTGGGCGACTTTCTTCGACATCGACTGGCATCCCACCAAAGCGGAGCTGCGGGGCAAGGTCTTGGCTCCCTTCCTGGGAGACCACTACGGGACCGTGCTCGAGAACGGCGAACTTCGGCTCGCGTTCGATCCCGCGGCCGGCACGCTCTCCGTCTGGTACCACGACCATCGCTTCCCGGTGTCTCCGCGCGAAACCGCCCGACTCTTTCGGACGCAGATTGCGACGCTTTCGATCCCGGCGGACGACCCGGCACGCCAGACGCTCGCGGACATCCTCTCGACCCTGGCCGGAGCGGCGCCGGCGCGCGCCTCGGCGCGCCGGCGCGCCGAGGCGCGCGAGCGGGCCCGAATGGCGCAGCGCGAGCTGGCGGCACTCGCCGCGCGCCACGCGGATCTACGCCACTGGCTCGTCGCGACGGCCGACGCCAGCAACGGCGAGCCTGCGCGGCCCGAGAGCTGGCGCGCGTTGCATCGACTGCTCGAGGCGCAGCATTACCGGCTCGCCTATTGGCGCGTCGCTGCAGACGAGATCAACTACCGGCGTTTCTTCAACGTCAACGAATTGGCCGGACTGCGCATGGAGCTCCCCGAGGTCTTCGACGCCATCCACGAGCGCGTGCTGAGCTGGATCGCCGAGGGGACGCTCGCCGGGCTCCGGATCGACCACATCGATGGGCTCTACGATCCCAAGGCCTACTGCGAGCGGCTGCGCGAGGCAATCGGCGCCCGGCCGCTGTATCTGATCGTCGAGAAGATCCTGGCGCATCACGAATCGCTGCGTGCGGACTGGCCGGTGGACGGGACGACGGGGTACGAGTTCCTCGGAGTCGTCGGTGGTCTCTTCGTCGAGCCCGCCGGCGAGTCCCTTCTGCGTCGTTGCTGGCGGCGCTTCGCGCCGGACGCGCCCGGCTTCTCTGCCGAGGTCTATGCGTGCAAAAAGCTGGTGATGAACTTTCTGCTCGGCGGCGAGCTGCAGGTGCTCGCGCATGCGCTCGATCGCCTCTCCGAGGCGCACTGGGACACGCGCGACTTCACCGAGACGACCTTGCGGGAGGCGCTGAAGGAGGTGATCGCCTGTTTTCCGGTCTATCGCTCCTATGTCGACGGAAACGGCAGCACTCTCGAAGATCGACGCGACATCGACTGGGCGCTCGCCCAGGCGCGACGGACTTCCTCGGATCCCGAAGCGAGTCTCTTCGATTGGATCCACCGGGTACTCAGCGTCGATCCCGCCCGACCCGGGATCGCGGAACGCCCGCGTCGCGAGATCCTGCGCTTCGCCATGCGTTTCCAGCAGCTCACCGGCCCGGTGACGGCGAAGGCCGTCGAGGACACCGCGTTCTACCGCCAGCATCTGCTCGTCTCGCTCAACGAGGTCGGCGACGATCCGCTCCGCTTCGGCAGCTCGCCGGCCGCCTACCATCGCGGGAATGCCGAGCGACTGCGCCGGTGGCCACACTCGATGCTGACCACGGCGACGCACGACACCAAGCGCGGGGAGGACACGCGCCTGCGCATCCATGCGCTCTCCGAACTCGCACAGGGGTGGGAGCAGCGCAGCAAGCGCTGGGCAAGCTGGAATCACCGCTACAAGCGGACGGTCGCGGACGCGCTGGCCCCCGCCTCCGACGACGAGTACTTCCTGTACCAGATCCTGCTCGGCAGCTGGCCGCACGCCGACGGCGCGCCGCCGACGCCGGAGACCGCGTGGCTGCCCTTGTGGCGCGAACGCCTCGAGGGGTACCTGGTGAAAGCGCTACGCGAGGCCAAGAAGCGCTCGAGCTGGCGGCACCCGAATCCCGATTACGAGGAGGCATCGCTCGGCTTCCTGCGCGCGCTGCTCGATGCGAGCCGGCCGAACCCTTTTCTCACCGACCTCGCCGCCTTCGCCGCGCGGACGGCGGCCATCGGCGCCGTCCATAGTCTTGCGCAGACGCTGCTGAAGCTCGCCGCCCCCGGTGTCCCCGATACCTATCAGGGCTGCGAGTTCTGGGATCTCTCGCTCGCGGATCCCGACAACCGGCGCCCGGTGGACTTCGCGGCTCGAGCAGACGCACTCGCGCGACTCGAAGCCCAGCTTGCCGGCGACCGGGCGGACGAGACGCTCGATGAGTTGCTTACCCATTGGCTCGACGGCCGGATCAAGCTGCTCGTCACGTCGCGGCTGCTCGGCTTGCGCCGCCGCCACCCCGAGTTGCTGCTCGACGGCGAGTATCTACCGCTCGAGACGCGCGGCGCGCATGCAGACCGCGTCGTCGCGTTCGCGCGCCTTCACGGCGATGCGCGGCTCGTCGTCGTCGCCCCGAGGCTGGTGGCGCCTTTGCTGCAGGAGAGCGCCGGCGTGCGCATTCCGGCCGCGGCCTGGGCCGACACCGCCGTGCGACTCCCTCCGTGCGACCGGGAGCGGAGGTGCCAAGATCTCCTGAGCGGACGACCGAGCGTGCTCCCCGCCGACCCGGACGGCGCATGGTGTCCGGCCGCCGAGTGGCTCGTGGCGCTACCGGTCGCAGCGCTGTTCACGGGTGACAACGAGACTGCTGGCGCTCCCGGCAGCGTCGCACCCGCATGAGCTCGCTCCTGGCCACGGGCAACGACGTCCGCGACGCGCTCGCCGTGCTCGGCATCCGCGAACTCGCGCTCGGCATTCACGACGCCAGCCTGCCGATGACCCCGGACGAAGACATCGGACACGGCTCCCCGGGTTCCGACGGGGCGATGCGCCTGTTCGAGACGGCGCGGGCTCTCGGCTTCACCGCGATCCAGCTCGGTCCACAAGGCGAGACGAGCGCGGGCAATGCCTCTCCGTACGATGCCACCGCGTTCTCACGCAGCATCGATTCGCTCGCGTGGATGCCTCTGCTGCGAGGCGCCCTTGGCGTTTCGCTGGTCACGCCCGAGATGCTCGCGCGTTGGATCGCAGAACGACCGACGGACAGCGAACACCGCGTGCGACACCAGATCGTCTACACGAGACAGAGACAGCGACTCGAAGCCGTCCACGGGAGTTTTCGCGCGCTGCTCGACGACGAGGACAGCCCGTCCGCGAAGAAAGCGGGGGCGCTCGCCGCGCGACTCGCGCGCTTCTGCAAGGAAGACGGCGCGTGGCTCGAACGCTACGCGCTCTACGACGCGTTGGCACTCGAACACGGTTGCGATCACCGCAGCGGCTGGCCGACGATCGGTGCGGGTGCCCTCGACCGGCGGCTGTGGGAGTCGGATGCCGGACTCGAGGGCGCTCGCCGTCGTGCCGAGCTGCGCGCTCGCTACGCCCAGCGGATCGCCGTCTACGAGTTCGGCCAGTGGCTCGCACACGAGCAGCACGAAGCCGTCCGGCGGCGAATCAGGGCCCTCGGCCTGCGGCTGCTCGCCGACGTGCAGATCGGCGTTGCCGACCGCGACCTCTGGGCCTGGCCCGATGCGTTCCTGGGCGGCTATCGACTCGGCGCGCCGCCGAGCCGGACGAATCCCGAAGGGCAGCCGTGGGGCTATCCGGTCGTCGCCCCCGAGCGCTGCGACGATCGCGAGCCGTCCGCCTCGGGACCCGGCCTCGCGCTGCTGCGGCAGCGGTGGGCAAAACTGTTCTCGGAGTTCGACGGTGCGCGCATCGATCATCCGCACGGACTCGTCGATCCATGGGTCTACCGCAGCGACGATCCGGTCGCGCTGCGTGCCGTGCAGAACGGGGCGCGGCTGTTCTCCGCACCCGACCTCGCCGACCACCCGGTACTCGCGCGCTACGCAATCGCCGGCCCGGGCGATCTCCGCACCGGCGCGCTGCGCTGGGCAGACGACTGGGTCGAGCACCTCAGCGCCGCGCAGGTGGACCGCTACGCGGTCCTCTTCGATGCGCTGATCGCCACCGCGCGAGAGCAGGGCCTGGGCCCCGAGGACATCGCGTGTGAGGTGCTGAGCACACTGCCGCTACCGGTCTCGAAGGTGCTCGAACGGCATGGGCTCGGCCGCTTCCGGGTGACGCAGAAGGCTTCGACCATCGATCCCCGAGACGGCTATCGCAGCGAGCACGCGCGGCCGGAAGACTGGATCATGATCGGTACCCACGACACGCCGCCGATCTGGCAGCTCGTCGAGCAGTGGCACCAAGACGGCACTGCGCCCGCCCGCGCTCGCCGCGTCGCGGAACGGCTCGCCGCGGACGAACGGGACTGCGCGCGGATCACCGAGGCGATGGCGCGCGATCCCGGCCTGCTGGCGCAGGGACAGTGCGCGGAACTCTTCGCGAGCCCGGCGCGCCAGGTGCTGGTGCTGCTCACCGATCTCATCGGTATCGATGAGGCCTACAACGCACCGGGCACGATCTCGGAGGCCAACTGGAGCCTGCGCGTGCCCGCCTCGTGGCGAGCGGAGTACGCCGAGCGGCTGGAACGCGGCCGTGCGCTGAATCTGCCCGGCGCCCTGGCCATGGCGCTGCGCGCGCGCGGCCGCGACACTGCGCGCGAACATGCGGAACTCCTGACGCGTCTCGACGCGGATGCGCTCGCGGTACCGCGCAGGCTTCGCGAAGGCTGATCCGTCGCGCGCGATCGCTCGTCTGGCGGGAAGCCCGTGTGCAGATCGCGACGAAGGAGGAGGCAGGACACTCGGATGCGGATTGCGACGTGGAACGTCAACGGGATTCGCGCACGTCTCGGCTTCTTTCTCGAGTGGCTCGCGGCGCGGAAGCCCGATGTGGTCGGCCTCCAAGAGCTGAAGGTTCCAGACGCGCACTTTCCATGGGCGGAGATCGAGCAGGTCGGCTATCACGCCGCCGTGTACGGACAGAAGAGCTGGAACGGAGTGGCCGTGCTGGCGCGGCAGCAGCTCGAGGAGGTGCAGAGGGGACTTCCCGGCCAGGAGGAGTTCGGCGCCCGTCTGCTGACCGTCCGCGTCGGCGACGTGCAGTTCACGACCGTCTACTGCCCCAACGGCAAGCACGTCGGCCACGACGACTTCCCGCGCAAGCTCGCGTGGTTCGATGCGCTCCACGAACACATGTCTCGCAGCGCTGCCGATCCGGACGTGTCGGCCGTGCTGTGTGGAGACTTCAACGTCTGCCCACGGCCGAGCGACTCGTGGAACGAAGCCGCGCTGCAAGGCTCCATCTTCCACACCGACGAAGAGCGCGACCGCATCCGGCGCCTGCTCGATGGCGGCTGGGTCGACCTGTTCCGAGCCCAGTCCCCGGACGCGCAGGCATTCACCTGGTGGGACTACCGCGGCGGGGCCTTTCATCGCCGGCACGGTCTGCGCATCGATTTCCTGCTCGGCAACGCCGCGCTGGCGGCACGCCTACGGCACGTCGAGATCGACCGGGAGTGGCGCAAGAAGCGCGACGACCGGACGCCCAGCGACCACGCGCCGGTCTTCGCCGACCTCGAGCCGCCGGCCGGATAGCGTCGAGGACGCGAGAGACGCTGCGCCAGCGGGGAATCGGACCTACGGATGGTTTTCCACTTGATTTTTCTACCTTCGTGAAGGTAGAGAATGTGATGGTTTCGTCTCTTCCTGCCAGCCCCAGGACCTTCGCAGGCGTCCGCAAAGCCGAGCGCACGCGCGCGCGGTTGCTCGCTGCCGGCGAGCACCTCTTCGCCGAACGCGGCTTCGACGGAACGCGACTCGAAGACGTCGCGGCGGCCGTCGGGATCCGGCGCCCGTCGATCCTCTACCACTTCCGCGACAAACCCGCGCTCTACGAGGCCGTCCTTGCCGACGTCTTCGGCGCGCTGCACGGGCGCCTGGCCGATGCGTTGCTCGGCGCCGGATCGTTCGCCGAGCGCATCGAACACGCGGTATCGGTCTGGATCGATGTCGTCGCCGAACGGCCGGCACTCGCGCGGCTGTTGCTGCGCGAGGTCGCCGACGGAACGCCGGCGCAGTCTTCGAGACTGAGGCCACATCTCGCGCCGTTCTTCGCGCTGGTCGAGCGCACGCTGGCCGCACCCGATGCCCCCTCCACGCCGAGCGGCGCCGATCCGGTCGCCGTCGCCAGTCAGATCGCCGGCGCCACGGTGTTCTTCGTCGCGGCGATGCCGACGCTGCTTCCCGGCATGCGCTTCGATCCACTGGGGCCGGCGCAGCTCGAGGGATTGCGCCGCGAGCTGCTGCGCGCCGTGCGCCGCCTGTTCCCCCTGTCCTGAGTCGCCGTCCTGACTCGAGAAGGATCTCCCATGCTTTTCTCGCATCCGCCCGCCCTTGTTTCGGACCCGCGGCCTGCGGATTCCGAGCAGGATCCGTTCGAACGCTTCAACCGCGCCCAAGGCGCCGGCGCCGTGCGCGACCCGTATCCGGGACTCGCCGCGATGCGCGCCCAGGCCACCGTGCACCGCATCGACCTGCTCGGGCGCCCGCCCGCCGCGAGCCCGATGACCGAGGCGCCGCCGGAAATCTATGCGGTGCTCGATTTCGAGGGTGTGCACCAGGTGCTGCGCGACGGCTTGCGCTTCTCTTCGGCCGGCTATGCGCGCTCGATGGGCGGTGTCATGGGCCACACGATCCTCGAGATGGACGGTGACGAGCATCTGCGCCACCGCGCGCTGCTGTCGCGCGTCTTCACCCGCCGCGCGCTCGAGCGCTGGGAGTACGAACTCGTGCGACCGGTGATCGAGGGGTTCGTCGACCACTTCGCCACCCGCGGCACCGCCGACCTGGTGCGCGAGCTGACGTTTCCGTTCCCGGTGCGGATTCTCGCCGGCATGTTGGGACTCCCCGAGCAGACGCACGAACGCTTCCATCGGCTCGCCGTCGAGCTGATCAGCGTCGGGATCGACTACGGGACGGGAATGGCTGCGTCACGCGAGCTGGGCACGCTGTTCGCGCCGATCATCGCCGAGCGGAGGCGCGCACCGCACGAGGATCTGATCAGCACGCTCGCCCGCGCCGAGCTGGACGGCGTTCGGCTGAGCGACGAGCAGATCCTGGCGTTCCTGCGTCTTCTCGCGCCAGCGGGCGCCGAGACCACCTATCGCTCGTCGAGCAACCTGCTGTTCGGGCTGCTCTCCCACCCGGAGCAGCTCGACGCCGTCCGCAGCCGACCGGAGCGGATCCCGCAGGCGATCGAGGAAGGGCTGCGCTGGGAGTGTCCACTGCTCTCGATCCTGCGCACGGCAACCATGGACACCGAGGTCGGCGGCGCGATGATTCCGCAGGGCGCTGCCGTGGCTGTGAACCTCGGCGCAGCCAACCGGGACCCCGCGCGCTGGCCCGATCCGGACCGCTTCGACATCTTCCGCGAACCAAAACCCCACATCGCCTTCGCGTTGGGCCCCCACGTGTGTCTCGGGATGCACCTCGCGCGAATGGAGACGCGGGTGCTGCTCGAAACCCTCTTCGACCGGCTGCCCGGTCTGCGTCTCGACCCCGAAGCCGAGGACGTCCACATCTCGGGGCTGCTGTTCCGCGCACCGATGGCGCTCCCGGTGCGATTCGAAGCAGCGACGCGTTCCGGCTGCTGACCGGCCGATTCTCGCGGTGTGGCTACCAGACCGGGCAGACGGGCTCCGGCGCCATCGCCGCACCCCTCGGGCACGAGAAGGCTTCGCGAAAGGCGGGCACTTGGGCGAGCGGACCGTTGACGCGAACGCGCGGGCGCGCGCGCGGATCGCTGCGCACCATCGCCGCGGCGTAGCCGGGTTGCGCGCTCGCGCACCAGGTCTGCGCGTAGGCGACGAAGAACAACTGCTGTTGGTCGAGGCCGGGGATCGGAGATGCGTCACGGGTCGCTGCCCCGGTCTCGGCTCGCCAGGCGCGGTGGGCCAGCGCGACACCGCCGACATCCGCGGCGTTCTCCACCGCCGTGAGACGGCCGTCGACATACAACCCCGGCGCCGCTTCGATGCGATCGTAGCGATCGACGAGACACGCGAGGGCGTCGTCGAAGCCTCGCTGGGTCGCCTCGCTCGACCAGGGCGCCATGCGACCCGACGCGTCGAAGAGCTGGCCGCCGGCGTCGAATGCATGCGTCCACTCGTGCGCCATCATCGAGCCCGCTGCACCCCAACGCATCGCGGCCGGCAACGACACGTCGAACAGCGGCGGCTGCAGCAGTCCCGCCGGTAGGACGACGGTGTTGGCGCGCGGATCGTAGTACCCCCGCATGGCGGTCACCGGCAGGGGCCAGGCCTCGGGATCGATCGCCGAGCCGGCCGCCGCCACGTCTCGGCGCAGGCGGGCGGCGCCCGCCGCCAGCGCGTTCTCGAGATAGCGGCCGGGTTCCACCGGCGGAGTCTCGTCGGCGGGCCACGGCTCGGGATGGCCGACCTGGCGCCGGACCGAAGCCGCCTTCTCGGCGGCGATCCCGCGGCTGGCAGCGCTCATCCAGGCCACGCGCGGCAACGAGAGGCGGAACGTTTCGATGATGCCATCGAGCATCGCCGCCGCCAGCGCGCGGCTGTCCCCGGAGAACGTGGCCTCGACGTAGGCGCGACCCACGAGATCCGGAAGTGCCGCGAGCGTCGCCTCCGCGCAGCGCGCGGGACGCGGCGGTCGCGCAATCGCGCCGGTCACTTTCGACTCGAACGCAAAGTCCTCCTCCTCGAACGCCCTTCCCAGCCGCTGCGCGACGGCGTGCAGCAGATGCCAATGCAGAACCGCCCGCAGCGTGTCGGGCGTCGCCTTGCGGAGCTGGGCGCCAGCAGCCTGGACGAACGCGGGGCTGGCGACCGCGATCGCATCCAGATCCGGTGCTCCGAGCGCTGCGAAAAAGGCGTCCCACGGCAGTTGCGGATCCAGTGCCTGCAGGGCGTCGCGTCCGCGAACGACTGCGCGCGGCGCCCTCGGCGCCGCACCCGCGCCAGTCGCGAGCGCCGCGCTGGCGAGCGCGCGCTCGAACTCGACGATTCCGCGCGCCTGCGAGCGGGCGCGTGCACTACGCACGCCGGTGAGCTCCAGCATGCGCGCGACGTGACGGCGATACTCGTCGACGAATCCGCGACGGCTCTCGTCGACGTAGAAGCGCGCATCGGGCAGCAAGAAACCGCCAGGGGCGAGCAACAGCACCGAGCGCCCCGGGTCATCCGGGTCGCGTTCGAGACCCAACGCGAAGAACGGGTTCGCGCCCGGAACGCGCCGCAGCCCCGCAGCCGCCTCGAACAGGGCCGGCAGATCGCTCGCCGCGTCGATCTCGTCGCGCCACGGGGTCAGCGGATGCAGCCCGGCCGTCGCAATGCGTGCCACGTCCATACAGCTATCGAAGAACGCCGACGCCTTGCGGTGCCAGGCGGCGTCGCTCTCCCGCTCGAGCACGGCGACCAGCAGGCCGCCGTTGCGGGCGGCCATCGACGTGAAGCTCCGCATGATCTGCGGCCGGTCCTCGGGCGGCGGAACGGCGGCCAGCCAGCCGCCACAGGCGTACTGATAGAAATCCGTACACGGATCCGCAGCGGGATCGATCGCCGCCAACACAGAGCGCTCGACAGCGGCGGCGGCGAGCGGCGGACGGCGGACGGGTCCCTGCGATCCGGGCACGCAGGAAACGATTCCCAATAGCGGAGCGGCGGTCCACCACAGCCGTGCGAAGATCCTGAACAGCAGCGCGCCGATCCGCGGCAGCGGCGCGGCGATCCGCGCCCTGCGCGACGCGCAGCGGATTCTCGGCGACACGGCGCTCCCTTCGCGCGCGCAGCATACCCGCGCAACGGAGGACGGGGAAGCGGGGCGGTGCCGGGTGCGTCAGCGCATGCGGGCAATCAGAGCGCGCGAGCGCGCCGGCGGCGCGCGTGGCCGAGGCCCGCGATCCCCAGCGCCAACAGCGCGAAAGACGTCGGTTCGGGCACCGCCAGCGGCGTCAGCACCATCGCGAAGGAATCGCCAACCGCGAGACTGCCGAGTGCGATCTGCCAGTCCTCGCCGATGCCGAGGGGAGCGCCGAGATCCAGACCGGCCGCCTCGCCCGGATCGGCGAAGCGGACGACCGCCGTCGTCGGGCCGCCGTCGATGGCATCGACGGCGCTCGCGTTGGCGGAGGCGCTCCCGATCGCGCCGAAACTCGCGCCCTCTAGCTCGATCGAGAAGGCGCGCCACAGCTCACCGCTCAGGTTGTCGACGAACGCGTTCCACGCCAGCGGCGCGCCCGCATCCGCGTCCTCGAGCAAGATCGACAGTCGCATCGGCGCGAAGCCCGGAAACGCCGGGTCGACGGCGAGCACGCCGGGACCCAGATCCGTCTCGACGACCGATCCGCCTCCGAGGTCGCTGGCGGCGAGATCGATCCGCGCGGCGAGCGCGGAGGGTGCCACGACGAGCCATGTGGAGCAGACAACGAAACAGAAGAAGCCCCGGTTCACAGCGGCCCCCGTGCCCAGGGCCCCGTGATCGCGAACGTGATGCCGGGCAGGTAGTTGTTGACGAAGAGCCAACGTCCGGTCGGATCGAAGCAGGCGCCGGCGAGTTCGGACGTGCGAAAGTCCCCAGGCGCCACCGTGGGCTTCCCGGGCGGGGATTCGGAGAACAGGACCTGACTCTGCGCGAAATCGAAAGCAACACCCTCCGGAGTCACTCCGATCAGCTTGGTCCCGTCCGCCCGGGATCCATCCTCGCACAGCAACAGGCCCCCACGCGGACTGACCGTGACGTTGTCCGGATTCTCGGCGAAGCCATCGGAGACGAATAGTGCCGTGAGCAGCCCCCGGTCATCGACACGGCCGAGCGTCTCCGGCGTGTCGTATCGCCAGAGCACTCCCTCGCCGGCAGGACCTCCAGAGGTATCGACGAACCACACCGAACCGGCGGCGTACCAGCAGCCCTCCAGCCGCCGGAAGCCCGCTCCCCCGGCGTCACTTCCCTGGCTGAACGGCGTCGATGGACCCGAGAAGAACAAAGACCCGGCGGCGGCATCCGGAAGCCGGCCGGGCTCTGCGATCGGCGCCCAGTCGACCTCGAAGTGCTCTCCCGTCAGCGGCGCCCGCAGATCCGCGTTCGGGACACCGACGACGCGCAACATCTCGAGCACCCCCCCGGCTTCGAGCGAGCCGACCTGTCCGCTGCGATCCGTCGGCCGGAAGCGATAGAACCCCGCCTGCGAGCTGTTGTCTTCCGTTTCGTACGCGAAGCCGGTGGCGGGGTCCAGCGCGACGGCCTCGTGCCGGAACAGTCCCATGTCCATGATCGGTCGCGCACTCGCCGGTCCGAGCGCCGGTGCGGGGACCTCGAATACCCAGCCGTGGATCTGCGCGCCGAACGGGCGACCATCCGTCACCGTCTCCTCGCACGTCAGCCAACTGCCCCACGGCGTCGGTCCGCCGGCACAGTTGGCGACCGTGCCGCCGAGGCTCGGCTCGGCGCTCAGCCACTCTCCCCGGCGAAAGACCAGCGTCGTGGTCCCTCCCGCGAGACCGGCGCCGAACACCGGAGTCGGATCGAAGACCGGACCGGCGATCTGCGGGCCCACTGCGAGTTCGTGGTTGCGGATCAGGACCAGGTCTCGACTGCGGTTGCCCAGCACCTGGACGACGGCCATGCCGTCGTGGTTGGCCGGTGCCGGACTTCCATCGGCCATCGCGTCGCCAGCCCAGCTGAAGGAGCGGTAGCTGAAATCCCGCGGCAGGCGCAGTAGCGGCAAACCGGTGGCCTGGTCGAATGCGGGCACGAGCTCGCCATACGGGCTCGCCTCCGTCGCCGCGCGCAGTCTGCCGGCGTTTGCCTGGCGGGCGAGCAGCGCCTGGACGGCAGTGGGAAACGCCGCCGCGCCGAGCCAGGCGGCAGTGCCGCGCAGCAACGACCGGCGCGAGATCGTCGGGGAGAAACGCGATGTGGTGGTCATCCAAAGCAAGGTGCCGGGAACGGCAGCGACGTCGCAGGAAAAAGGCGTGGCGCTCGCGTGACGCCGGGCGTCAACGCGAGTCGCGAACCGTCACCCGGAGCGCGGCGCCGAGGGTCGCGGCGAGGGATCGCGCGTCCGCTTCCGACGCGACCGAGAACCGAACCGGGAGCCGACGGCCGTCCCGACCGAGAACGATCACCTCCCAGGGTCGGATCCGCGCGCGCTTGAAATCGTCGGCAGAGACGGCGCGACGCGCGATCGCGATCTCCGCGATCTCCGCACGCGGCCAGCGCTCGACGGCCCCTGCGAGACGCTCCCGGACCAGTTCCGTCTCGTTGGCGCGCCAGCGCTCGGCAGCCAGCACCGCGACCCCG
>CAYOHN010000046.1:0-16763 GCA_964403735.1 uncultured Spirochaetales bacterium
GTCGGATCGGATCAAGCCGCGCAACAACGCATCGAGTCCGATCTCCAGCACGCCTTTCTCCCATTCGTAGTCGGGCCGACCCGTACGCAGGAGGATGTGGCCGTGGAGATAGGCCCAGAGCGCCTGGCCGGCGGCCTCCACGCCGGCCGGCACGCGGCCCGCGGCGGCGAGCTGCTCGAGAGGGCTCTGCATCAACACGCGAGCCGCCTCCGCCGACGGCGGCGGCGGCTTCTGCTCGTCGTCGTGAGGGACCGCGAGGAGCTGATAATGCATCGGGAAGCGGAGCCCGAAACGCACGAACGCGAGGCACATCGCGCGCAGGTTCTGGATCGCGTCGTCGCCGAGCGGAACGCGCTTCACGGCTCTCAGCAGGACCCGGCAGCGCTCTTCCACCAGCGCGTCGGTCAGCGTCTGCTTGTCGCCGAAGTAGTGGTAGATCGTCGGTGCGGTGTAGCCACAGCGATCCGCAAGGCGACGCATCGAGAACGCATCGAAGCCATCGGCGACGATCAGCGCCTCGGCGGCGTCGAGGATGGTTCGGCGCGCGTCGGCGCGACTCTGCTGGCGCCGCTTCCGCGCGGCCTCGAGGGTTCTCATGGGGGGTCTCAGGTCCGGTTGGCAGGTCCGGGGCAGATCCGGGGTTCGCGTCGAACACCGTTCGAACAATATAACGGCGTTAGACGTTTCGAGCTTTAGCGAATACCCCGCGCTGCGCCAGCGGCGCGACCGGGCGGGTACCCGTGGGGGCTCCGGGGCCGGCTCCTGCTTGCTATGTCGAGCCTGGATCGAGCATCTGCGCCGCCAGCACGAGCGCATGCCCGAGGACGGTCGATTGGCGCCGCGACTACCAGCCGGCCAATCGTCGTGGATCCGCGAGCGAACCGTACAGCTCGGCGCGTCGCGCGGTCTCGCGGCCCGTTTCGGAGCGGCGCCAGTCGCCGACGCCGGCGAGATCGAGAGCGGCGAGCACGATCTGTTCGCGAGATCGGATCCGCGGTTCGCGGAAAAGTTGACGGATCAACCCGGCCCCTTGGTTGTCGGCCCCGTTGCTCGTCAGGGGGTGGGGCGATCGAGGACGACGACTTCGACGCGGCCGCTGGGGCCGATGAGGGAGGAGGCGAACCAGGCGGCGAGGCCGGAGACGAGGGCTCCGAGGACGGCGGCACCGAGACCGGCGAGTTCGAAGCCGGGCAGCAGCGCGGCGACGAGCGCGAGCACGAGGCCATTCACGACCAGCACGAACAGGCCGAACGTGAGGATCGTCAGCGGCAGCGTCAGGAGCAGGATCAGGGGTCGCAGGAAGGCGTTGGCGAATCCGAGCAGGAAGGCGGCGACGACCAACGTGCCGGCGCCGTCGAACGCCATCCCGGGCACGATCTTCGCCGCCACCCAGAGGCCGAACGCCGAGATTGCGAGGCGGAGCAGGAAACCCGTCATGCCGTCATTCTACACGCGGGACGGCGCGCGGCACGGCGCCCGCTCACGGAGCTCCCCCGGGCGCGCGCACGGAATCCTCCGATTCGTCGAGTGGACGCCCAGGCGACGGCGCCGATCGTGCCACGGCCGGTGCGGCGCGCCGCCTGTATGCTCCGGTGCGCAAAGAGAGGAGTGGCGGTGCGACGTCTGGACACGCGCGCGGGATCGGGATCGAACGCGACCAGATCGAGCGCGACCGGATGGCTCGCGGCGGGCGCGCTGTTCGGGCTCGTCGCGGCGACGGGCTCATTGCTGGCCGATTCGGGTCTTCGGGGTTCGGAGCTTCCGGGGTCGGAGCGCCCGGAGAGCGCCGCCGTACGCCTGCCCGACGGCGCCGTCGCCGCGATCAACGGCGTGCCGCTGCGGGCGGCGGACTACGAGCGCGCGCTGGCGGCGCTCGCGAGCGACCGGCGCAATCTCATCCGCGACGCCGAGCGGCGCTTCGTCCTCGAGCGGCTGGTCGACGAGGAGCTGCTGATCCAGCGCGCCCTCGAGCTGGGGCTCGCGCAGAGCGATCGCACCGTTCGCAGCCAGTTGGTGGCGGTGATGATCGCGTCGGTGACCGAGGCCGCCGCGCTCCGCGAACCCGACACCGACGAGCTGCGCGCGTTCCATGCCGAGCACGCCGAATGGTTCCAGGAGCCAGCGCGTCTGCACGTGCGTCAGCTCTGGATCCGAGGCGAACCGGCGCGACGCGACGACGAGGCAAGCCAGCGAGCCGCAGACGCCGTCGCGCGGCTGCGCGCTGGCGAGCCCTATGCTGAGGTGGTGGAGGCGCTCGGCGACCGGCCGGTGGCGCGAGTTCCCGATGCTCCGCTGCCGGCCGCCAAGCTCGTCGAGTATGCGGGTCCCGCCGCGCTGGCCGCCCTGGCGGAGGCGGCGGACGGAACGATCACGGACCCGCTGCCGTTGGCCGGCGGGCTCCAGGTGCTTCAGCTCGTCGCGCGGGAGCCTGCGCGTGCTCGCCCGTTCGACGAAGTTGCCGACCAAGTCCGCGCACAGCATCGCCGGCGCGCGGGCGAGGACGCACTCCGCCGCTACCTCGCAGAGCTGCGCGAGCGGGCGGAGATCGTCGTCACGGAGGCTCGTCCGGAATGACGACCAGAGCGCGCTCGACGATTGCGAGTCTGCTGCTGGCGCTGCTCGCGATGGCACTCCCGGAACTCGCCGACGCGCACGGTCGCAGTCTCAGCTGGTCGAGTTGGCGCCTCACCGGCGACGGCGCCTCGCTGCGCGTTCGTGTCCCGCTCCTGGAACTGACCCGGCTCGGTGTCGACCCGATCTCGGACGCGCGCGCCACGACCCGAATTGCCCTACGGCTCGCCGAGCAGGTGCAGTTGACCCGCGGCGGTCGGCCCTGCGAACCCGTCGCGGATCCGCTCCCGGTCGCGGCGCCCGAAGGGCAGGCGATCTTCGCATGGCGCGTGCGCTGTACCGGCGCCGGACCGCTGGCGATCGCGAGCACGTTCCTGATCGACGTCGCGCCGTCGCATCTGCATTTTGCGCGGATCGAGACGGCGGACGGCTCGGTGCGCGAACGCGTCCTCAGCGACGCCGCACCGAGCTGGGCGCTCGGAGACCCGAGCGCCCCAGACGGCGCCGCGGAAGGCGACGCTGCGGGTACGGGCTTCACCGGCTACGTCGCGCTCGGCATCGAGCACATCGCGACTGGCTGGGACCACCTCGCGTTCGTGCTGGCGCTGCTGCTGCTCGCGGCGAGCTTCGGCGAGGTCGCCGCGCTCGTCACCGGCTTCACCGTGGCGCACAGCGTGACGCTCGCGCTGGCGGTGCTCGGCGTCGTGCGTCCCGAGCCGGCGGCCATCGAGGCGCTGATCGGTTTCTCGATTGCGCTGATCGCGGCGGAGAACGGCTGGCTGCTCGGCGGGCGGGGCCGCGCGGTGCCGTGGACCGTCACCGGCCTGCTGCTCGGGATGGCCGCAGTGGCCGCGGTCGGCATCGGCAACGTGCCGGCCGCAGCGCTCGCCGGACTCGCGTTGTTCTCGCGCTGTCACTTCGCGCTGCTCGAGCGCTCCGACCGGCCGGCTCGGCTGCGCGCCGCGGTGGCGTTTGCGTTCGGTCTGATCCACGGCTTCGGCTTCGCCGGCATCCTCGCCGAGATGGCGTTGCCGGCGGATCGCCTGGTCCCGGCGCTGCTCGGGTTCAACCTCGGCGTCGAGCTCGGCCAACTGGCGATCGTGGCGCTCGCGTGGCCGGCACTGCGCGCCCTCGCCGGCCTCGCCGACGGGCGGCCGCAGCGCGCGCTGACGGAGGTGGCGTCAGCGGCGATCTGCGGTCTCGGCTTGTTCTGGTTCGTCACGCGGACGTTCGGCTGAGACACGGGGGCCGGAAACCACGGCGGACCGCCGGTTTGGCCGACTCAAGTTCCTCTCGGGGAGCGCCGATCGATTTCCCGATTCATCGGGCTCTGGGGAGGAATCGGATGGCCGGCTCGCAGGCGTTCGAGTGGCTGTGCGAAGCGATCGAGGCGGACACGTCGCTCGAGCGCCTCGAAGCGCGCGGCACCGTCCGGCTCGCGCTCAAGGACGCGGGCCTAGAAGCGGGCAGCGTGACACCGGCGGAGCTCGGCGTCGTCGTCCAGAAAATTCTCCCTCGCGAGCTTCGCCAGCGCGGCGTCACCAACGAGGCCGCGCTCTGCGAGCGCTACTCCAGTGGATTGGCATCCCTCGAAGTCAGCAGCGTGCGCGCCCCCTCCGATTCCCCCGACGCGATCTTCCGGCGACTCGGCGGCGGTCTTTGAGCTCGACCGGAGCCGGGATTCTACTCTTCGTTCCGACGTCACGGCCCGGCGGTTGACACCGGCTCCGGCTCCCCGGACATTTCGGATCCGTCCGCAGGCACTCGGCGCCGCGCAATCGGGAGGGTCCATGAAGAGTCGTATGTCGATCGAAGCTCGTGTCCGTGCCGCATCCGGGGGGTTATCCGGGTCGTGGTTCGGGTCGTTGTTCGCAGGCCTGTGTGTGCTCTGCCTGTTCGCGGGTGCCGCTGCGGCGCAGGGAGCCAACGTCCGCGTGCAGGCGGCGATTCCGTTCGCGCAGGGTTCCGGGGCGCCGCAGCCGGTCATCGACAGTTGCGCGCTCCAAACGAAGTTGCCGGCGTTCCTCGCCGAGGCCTCGGGCCGCGTCGAGCTCGTCGACGGCCGCACCGGGACGCGCGGGCGGGTGCTCGACCTGAAGATCACCAAGGTCCACGCGCCGGGCGGCGGCATCTTCTCGGGCCGCAAGTGGCTGACGGTCGCCGGCACGCTGCGCGAGAACGGCCGCGAGATCGGAAGCTTCACCGCGGCGCGCCATTCCACCGGCGGGGCGACGGGAGCCTTCACCGGCAACTGCGGCATCCTCGGCCGCGCGGCGAAGGTCATCGCGCAGGATGTCGCTGCATGGCTCGAGGCACCGTCCAAGGGTGCGCGGCTCGGCGACGCCTGAGGCACCGCCGCTCAGGCCCCGGATGGAGTGCCCGGTTCCGCGGTCTCCACGCGGGTGCGCTCCGCGTGATACGCCTCGATCGCGCGCATCGACGCGCGGCCGCGCGCGGTGCGTTCGGCGGGGAACAGGTGAGACCAGAAGCGGTTGAACAAGCCGTCGTCCGGGTAGTAGCGGAACCACGTCTTGCGCACGAAGAACTCGAGCGCGCCGAGTGCGGCCATCGCGAGCCACAACCCGCGACTCGTGAACGCGTGCCAGGTTTCGGGCTTCGCGGCGAATGCGAGCCACGCGATCGCGACGGCGCTCGCCAGGAAGAACGCCGCCCACAGCGCCGTGACGAACCGGCAGTAGTCGTGGATGAACGAGGGGGCTTCGGGCACCAACCAGCGCGCCGCGCGTTCGATGATCGGCTCTTCCTCGCGCACGCTCACGGCGAATGCGACCGCGAGACCGGCGTACACCCACGCCGGTACCACGCGCAGCAGGCGCTCGTCTGCGCTGAGAGCGGCGGCCGCCAGCAAGCCCCCCATCCCTGCGGTCGCGACGAGCCGGCCGGGAATCCGCCATGCGAGCGAACCAACCAACAGAATCAACAGCGCGACCGCGAGCCCGCGCGTTCCCAGTGTCGCCCTCACCAGCGGCAGCGCGGCCGGGTAGCCGACCGCGAGGACGAGGACGCCGGCACCCATCCACGCCGCGGCGATCCCGAATCGCCGCTGCTCGGACTCAGAGGACGGGACGACGGCCAAGGAATGCACTCATCGGCTGCGGTGCGACGGCCGCGACGCTTGGCGCCGTGCCGAGCAGCACGGCGGCCTGCGCACGCACGCGGTTGAACAGGTCGAGCGTCGTCGCCATCACCTCCTCCTCGGAGCGGTCGCAACCGACGCGCTCGGCGAAGTCGATATTGGTGAGGCCGTGGTAGAATCGGCCGGTGTTGGCGCGGTCGTAGTCGCCGCGTGCTTCGAGCGACTCGGCGACGCGCCGGAACAGCGCGCTGAAGTTCCGCATCGCGCGGAGCACGAACGGTTCGAGGCGTAGCTGCGCGCGCAGGAACTCGGTGTCGAGGTGCTGGTCGCGCAGGTACGCGGTGACCCAGAGGTTGTAGTAGAGCCCGATGTCGAAATCCCACTTGGCGCACGCGAGCTCGAAGCTGCCGAGCGTGTCGTAGAGCCCCTCGTACAGCAGCATCGTCGCTCGCTGGCGGAACTGCAGGTAGTCGTCGTACAGGGCGGCGCGCTGCGCCAGCGCCTCGGCGCCCTCACCGGCAGCGTCGTGGGTGATGAGATCGGTGAGAAAGTCGTTCTCGATCGCGATGAAGTCGCTGCCGGGGCTGTAGAGCGGATCCGCCGCCGTCGCCGCCTCGCCGCTGAGACCCCAGCGCCCATCCGCAGAGAAGTACTGCTTGGTGCTGTACGCGATCCGCGCCAGGCTGCCGAGGTCCACCAGCTTGGCTCCGCGCAGCAGCGTCGCGATGGCGTGATGTTTCTCGAGGAAGCGCCGGAAGCCGTCGCGCGTGCGCAGCTCGCGGCTCCTGGCCACGCACTCTCCCGTGACGCCGACACTGGTCAGCCCGCCGCGCAGCGGGATGAACCAGACCCAGTAGCCTCGGTACCAGAAGTGGATCGTCGAGAGCCGGCGCGGCGTGTGGCGGATCCGGCTGCGGAAGGATTCGGGGCCGAAGTCGTCGATGTCGACGACGTCTTCGAAACGCCCCCACACCGAACCGATCCGATGTCGCTCCTCGTCGATGCGCAGACCGAGACGACGGGCCAGGAAGCCGTTGCGACCGCCGGCGTCGAGGAGCCAGCGCGCGTCGTACTCGCGCGTGCCGGACTCCTCGACGACGCGGAAGCGGTGGCGGGCGCCGCCGCTTCCGAACTCGAGCCCCTCGACGCGGGCGCCACTGCGCAGGTGCACGCCGTCGCGGCGGTTCATCGCCTGCAGATCCGCCTCCAGGCTCGCGCGGTCGAGCTGGAACGCGGGGTGGAACGGCAGACTCACCGAGCCGACCTCGCTCATCTGCTCGAGCGGACAATCTCGTTCCGGCGTGTCGAAGAAGTAGCGCAGTCCGTTCTTCGGGAGCTGCCGCTCGTAGAGGTACGTCGACAGACCGAGCCGCCGCACCAGGTAGTTCGATGCGATCTCGACCGTGGCCTCGCCAACCTTGAACGACGTCTCGGTTTCCTGCTCGAAAAGCCCGACCGTGAGTTCCGGCGCCTGCCGCCGGAGCTGCCGCGCCAGCAGGTTGCCGGCCAGACCGCCGCCGACGATCGCCACGTCGAGCAAATGCGGCCGCGTGTCGGGATTCGCCGCCGTCACAGCATCCCGCCGTTCACCGACAGCACCTGGCCGGTGATGTACGAGGCACCCGCCGAGAACAGGAACGAGACGGCAGAGGCGATGTCCTCCGGCGTTCCCAGGCGCCGGAGCGGAACCATCGCGGCGAGCGCCTCGCGATCGGCACCACCGAGCATCTCGGTCTCGATCCAGCCCGGCGCGACACAATTGACGGTGATCTTCCGCTTGGCGAGTTCCTGCGCGAGCGCCCGGGTCGCGCCGATCAGGCCGGCCTTCGACGCGCTGTAGTTCACCTGACCGCGATTGCCGGCGAGTCCGGCAATCGATGAAATCGCGACGATCCGCCCGCCGCCGCGCGCGCGCACCATCGGCATCACCAGCGGATGGAAGACGTTGTAGAAACCGTCCAGGTTCGTGCGCAGCACGCGATCCCACACCTCGCCGCGCATGGCCGGAAACGGCGCGTCCCCGGTGACGCCCGCGCTGTGGACCGCGCCGAAATATGCGCCGTGGGCGGCGATGTCCGCCTCGATCGCCGCCGTACAGGCATCGCGATCGCCGACATCGAAGCCGAGCACGGCTGGGGAGCGACCCAGCGCCGCGATCTCCGCGGCGGCGTCCTCGGCCTCCGCCTTGCGCTCCCGATAGTTGAGCGCGACGTCGAAGCCATCGCGGGCCAACGCCACCGCGATCGCCCGGCCGATGCCGCGGCTCGCGCCGGTGACCAGCACGCGCCGCGGCGCGCCCTCACTCTGCTCGATCCGCGCCACCATCCAGCTCCTTCCCGCTCCCTACGATGTAGACGTTCAGGCGTCCCTGCACCAGGGGCGGGCCGCCCGACGCCTCGCGGACCGTCCCGTCGAAGGCGACCAGGCCGCGCTCGCCCCGGTGGTGGCGGACCTCGACGACGAGTTCGCGGTCCGGTGCGAATCCCTGCACGCCGAACGACACGCGACGCGCGCCCAGGAACAGCCCCGGACCGAGCGTTTCGCCGCGCGCCCGGGCAGCGAGACCGCCGTGCGCCGCGACACACTGGGCCATGTACTCGAGGCCGACGAAGACCGGCACGCTGCCGTCGGGCGCCGCCAGCAGCGCGCTGCGAGCCGGATCGACGCTGACCACGGTGCGGGTCGGATCGTGCGCGAGGATGCGACCGAGCAGGCACATCGGGCCCGCGTGCGGCACCACCATCGCGACCGGAGGAAACGGGGCGCCGGTCACGGCGACTCCTCCTCCCAGAAGTCGAAGAAGTTGAACCACTGGAACGGGTAGCGCTGACAGACGTCTTCGAGCTGGGCGACGTAACGCGCCAGCAGCTCGCGGGCGCGCGGGTCGCGCTCCCGGCGCTCGACGCGCTGCGGATCCGCGGCGATCGGTCGCATCACCGCACGGTAGCGCGCATCCCCAGTGCGAACGCAGAGCGACAGGTAGACGGGGAACCCCAGTGTGGCCGCCAGCAGGAACGGACCGAGCGGGAATCGCGCGGGGTCTCCCAAGAAGCGCACCGTCTCGCTGCGCTCGCTGCCGCCGGGAGCCACGCGGTCCGCCATCACCACGACGAACTCTCCGCGCGCGAGACAGGCGCGCACCGCGAGCGCCGTCTGCGCCGAATCCGGATCGCGCTCGATGAGGCGCAGCTGTTCGTTGCCGAGCGATTGCAAGAATGCGTTGATGCGTTCTGCATTGCCGAAGTACGCCACGACGTTCACGACGAGATCGTGCCGCCGCGCGACGAAGCCCAGCATGTCCAGGTTGCCGACGTGCGCGCCGAGGATCAATGCCCCGCGGCCGGAATCCGCCAGGGCCAGCACCTCCTCCGCACCGTCGTACGTCCACTCCATCGCGTCGAGAGCGCCACTCCAGATCACGATGCGATCGAGCACGCTGAGCGAGATCTCGTAGAAGTGGCGAAGCACCGTCGTCGGACCGGGATGCTCACGGGCGAGCGAAGCCCGGCCGACCTCCGTTGCCGCGATGCGCTCGAGATAGCGCCGCGACGCGCGGCGCGACGCGCCTCGCCGCACCATGAAGTACGCGCCCGCGATCGCCGCAGCGACCACGCCCACGCGACGGCCGAGCCGCCGGACGATCCAGCGCGCAACCTCGAGGCTGGTGCGCGAGCCGGCCTCCGACAGGTGCTCCCAGCGCGCGGCCTGGCTCACCGCGTGGCTCCGCGCACACGTGCCGTGAGGGCTGACAGCGCCCACGGCAGCAGGTTCGCAAGCGATCTGGTGTAGACGGCGGTGAGACGCGCGTTGTCCCGGACCGCATCGAAGTGCGACAACCCTCCGTGTCGATAGACGACGTGTGTCGGTACGTTGCGGACGGGGATCCCGGCCCGGTGCAGGCCGATCACCAGCTCGGGGTCGAACTCCATGTGATCGCCGCTCGTGTGGCGATCGAGCCAGGCCACCGTCGCGGCGAGCGGAATGCCGCGGAAGCCGCACAGCGGGTCGCGGACGTCGAAGGAGCAGGTCGTGAGCCAGACCATGCCGCGCGAGAGCTGGCGCCCGTAAAGGCGGGCCTTCGGCGCGCTCGCGTCGAAGATCGGCGCGCCGAGTACCAGCGCGTCCGGCGCTTCCGCCATCGCGGCGAGGAACGCCGGCACGTCGCGCGCGTCGTGCTGGCCATCGGCGTCGAGCTGCAGCGCATGACTGAAGCCGCGTTCGTGTGCATGGCGATAGCCGGTTTTGAGCGCGGCACCGCGTCCGCCGTTGCGCGGCCGGCGATGGACCTCGACCCACGGGTACTGCGAGGCCAGATCGGCGAGCACCGCACGCGTCGCGGAACCGCTGCCGTCGTCGACGATCAGGCACGGAAGCTGCGCGGATGCGAGCGACGCGACGACGCCTCCGATTTCCTCCTTGTGATCGAAGATCGGGATCAGCAGGCAGGGGTTCATGCGGGCTCCGGGGCGCGCGTCTCGTCACCGCTGGCTTCGTCGGTCGGCCGCGCCCCGGCGTCCAACAATGCGCGGCCGATCGCGTGGACCCGCGCGCCGCTGCTGATCCGGAACCGCAGTCGACCCTCGTCTTCTCGACACGCAACGGCGACGCGCACCAGTCGGCCCGGAGGCAGCAGCTCGGGGAACTTCAGCGTCTCGATGCCCGCCAGCCGCGGCGAACGCCCGAGGCATGCCGCGGCCGCGTCGAGCACCCAGGCGAGCTGCACGACGCCGGGCACCAACGGGCGCCCGGGGAAATGCCCCTCCAGCTGCGCGAGATCCACAGGGACATCGAGCTCACGAACCCACTCGTCGCCCTCGCGGCGCTCCCGGATGATCCGCGGAGCCCGCGGACGGCCGCCCTCCCCGACTCGCCGGTCGGCGAACAACGCCATCAGGGCCGCGTGCGGGATCTTGTCCTGGGCGTCTCGCGGCAACGCCCCGACGAAGCGCCATGCGCGCGGCAACAGCACCGGATCGAAGCGGCTGGCCAGATGGCGGGTCAGCGCCGCGCGCAGCGCCCTGCGCTCTTCTCGATCGAGCAGCGGCCGACCCGATGCGGACGGCGCGACGACGGCGTGGACGCGTTGCTCGATCACCAGCAGCGATGCTTCCGCGACGGCGGGATGGGCCGCCAGCACGCGCTCCATCTCGGGGAGCGACAGGCGCTTCTCGCCGACCTTCACGACCCGATCGGTACGATCCAGCAAGCGGAAACCACCGCCGGGCACGACTTCGATGCGGTCGGCGCCGAGCATCCGCGCCCGGCCGTCGGGGAGCTCGTCCCCGACGCTCACGAACGGCGACGTCACCTCGAGTCTTCCGTCGGCCGCGCGACGCAGCTCCACGCGCGGCAACGCGCGGAAGGTCTCCCCGTCTCGATCTCGCCGGCGAACCGCGATGCCGCCGGTCTCCGTCGAGCCGAACACCTCGATCGGCGCCGAGCCCAACTGCTCGGTCACCGCTTTCGCGGTCTCCGCAGCGAGCGGTCCGCCCGACGAGAACGCGACCCGGCAGATGCCGCGCAGCGGCCGCAGGCCCGCGTTGGCGGCGAGCCGCGTCAGATGGACGGGCGTCGTCACGAGCGCCGCATCCCGGCTGGCCGCTATCCGCGGCAACAGCTCCTGCGTGTGCAGCAGCGTCTCGCGTTGAAACGGTCGGCCCGCCGCGAGCGGCCAGAGCACCCGGAACAACAGACCGTAGATGTGTTGGTGCGAGGCCGTCGAAAAGACCTGGAGGTTCGGGGAGCAGCTCGCTCCGAGGCGCTGCTCGAGAGCGAGCACTTCGTCTTCCAGGTGGCGCAGCGCCTTCACGACCGGCCGCCCATCGCCCGTCGTGCCGGAGGTCCGGAACTCGATCCACGGTGCGGCGCGATCCAACCGGAAAGGGCCGGACTGGATCGGGCCGGGCGGGGTCGGACCGGGATCCGGCGCCGGCGACGACCCGAGGATCTCGACGGCCGTCCCCCCCGGAAGCTCCGGCGCGGTCTGGGCCGAATCGATCAGCGCGCCGACGGCTCCGGCCGCGAGGTGGCGCAGCGTCTCGGGCTGCCGGTTCGGCGGGAAGACGGCGAGGGAACCGACGCGCGCGAGCGCCAACGACGCGACCGCCGCGGCGTAGCTGTCGTCGCTGCACAGCAGCCAGCGGCCGATGCCGACGGCCTCGATCCGGCCGGCGCAAGCCCCGACGTCGCGGAGGAGATCGCGACGGGTGCACTCGCCTCCTCGGCCGAATGCCACCGGCACGTCGTCGGCGACCCAACCGTCGAGCAGCTCCTGGAAGCTCGCGAAGGTGGCCGGCAGTGTCATGGCCCCCCCTTCCAAGTGCCGTCTAGGTCCGGTTCTCGCTGACGAACGCAGCGAGCTGGCGCACGCTGGCGAAGATCTGCTGGTTCTGTTCGGGATCATCGCCGATCTCGACGCCGTAGCGCTCCTCCAGCGCCATCGCGAGCTCGAGCGCATCGATCGAATCGAGACCGAGACCGTCGACGAAGAGCGAGGCGTCGGGCTCGATCTCCGCGGGCGTCACGTCTTCGAGCATGAGGGCTTCGATGATCAGCTCCTTGATCTCGTGCTCGAGGGCTTCCACGATCGCGATTCTCCGTCTGATCCCCTCTCCGTCTGATCCCCGTCGTAGGGCGTCGGTCGGGGTTCGGCCGGCTCGTGCCCGGCTCGTGTCCGATTTGGATCCGATTTGGATCCGATTTGGATCCGGGTTGGGTCCGGGTTGCGTCTTTTCGACCGGACCGCAACCGCCCCCCCGAGCGTGACCGCTGAGAGCTGGCGGGGGAGATCGGGACCCTGGCGCGCCGCCGCCCAATTGCGTTTCCGGGACTCTATCGCAGCCGTCGGATGCCGTACATATCGGTTACACTCGCGTGGCATGAGCGCCGCTTCCGTAGAGGCCGAGGGCGCGGGTTCGGGCGCTGAAGGCGGCGCTGAACGCAGCGCTGATCTGGTGTTGGGCACTCGCCCGCTCACGATCGAGGATGTCCTCGCGCTCTCGCGCGGGAGCCGTCGAGCCGTCGTCTCGGACGACCCGGCGCACCGCCGCAAGCTCGCGCGCAGCCGCGCGATCGTCGGCGAGGTGCAGCGCCGCCACGAAGCCATCTACGGCGTGACGACGGGGGTGGGCGCCTCCGCGGGAAATACGATCCCGGAATCGCTCCGCGACGAAATGCCCCACAACCTGTTGCGCTTCCACGGCTGCGGAACCGGACGCGTGCTCGACGAGACCGAAGCCGCCGCGGTGCTCGTGATCCGTCTCGCGACGCTGGCTCGCGGGCACTCGGGTGTGCGCATCGAGCTGCTGAAACGCCTGTGCGGACTACTCGACGCGCGCGCGTTACCGCGCATCCCGGAGGAGGGTTCCGTCGGCGCGAGCGGCGACCTGACGCCGCTGTCGTACCTGGCCGCGCTGCTGGTCGGCGAGCGGGAGGCGACATTTCGCGGCGAGATCATGAGCGCACGGGAGGCGCTCGCGGCGGCCGGGTTCGAGCCGTTCACCCTCGAGCGCAAGGAGAGCCTCTCGCTGATGAACGGCACCAGCGTGATGACGGCGCTGGCCTGCCTGAACTTCGAGCGCGCCGAACGGCTCGGGCGGCTCGCCGCTGCAGTCACCGCGATCATCGTCGACGCGACGCATGGCAACCGGGGACACTTCGATCCGCGCCTGTTCGCGCTGAAGCCGCATCCCGGGCAGGCGCTGTGCGCAGCGTGGATCCGCGCGGATCTCGCTTCCGACGCGCCGCCGGCGCCCGCGGCGCGGCTGCAGGATCGCTACTCGCTGCGCTGCGCGCCTCACGTCATCGGCGTGCTGCTCGACGCGCTCGTGCAGTTCCGGTCGACGCTCGAGATCGAAGTCAACGGCATCGACGACAATCCGATCCTCGATCCGGACAGCGGAGCCATCTTGCACGGGGGCAACTTCTACGGCGGTCACGTCGCATTCGTGATGGACGGGGTGAAGACGGCCGTGGCGAACGTCGCGGATCTGCTCGATCGCCAGCTCGTGCTGCTGTGTGCGCCGGACACGAGTGATGATCTGCCGGCGAATCTGGTCGCCGCAGGCAACCCCGCACACCACGGCTTCAAGGCGATGCAGATCACCGCGTCCGCACTGACCGCAGAGGCTCTGAAGCTGACGATGCCGGCGTCGGTCTTCAGTCGCAGCACGGAATCCCATAATCAGGACAAGGTCAGCATGGGAACGATCGCGGCGCGCGACTGCCGGCGCATCCTCGATCTCACCGAGACCGTCGCGGTGATCGGGCTGCTGGCGGCATGCCAGGCGCTCGACCTGCGCGGTCCGGAGCGTGCGTCGCATCGGGGGCGGGCGCTGCTCGATGCCGTGCGCCAGCAGGTACCGATGGTCGTCGCGGATCGCCGTCAGGATCGCGACATCGAAGGCGTGCTCGAGAGCTTTCGGAGCGGCGCGCTCCCGATCGGCGCGCTCGAAGCTCCGTCCGAGGGATGAAGACACGATCGGCCGAGCGCGTGCGGGAGACCTCGGTCGAGATCGACATCCCGTTCCGACACGTCGACTTGCTCGGCGTCGTCTGGCACGGTCACTACTATGCATACATGGAAGAGGCCCGGACGGCGCTGTTGCGCGGCTGCCACCTCGACGCCGGCGACCTCATCGGGTCCCGCTACCTCTTTTACGTGATCGAAAGCCACTGTCGCTACACATCTCCGCTCCGCTATCGAGACCGGGTGTGCGTGACGGCCTGGCTGCGCGATGTCCAGCACCGGATCCACATCGCCTACGAACTCACCGAGGTACGCCAGCAACGCCGCGTCGCCCGCGGACATACGATCCTCGCGACCACCGACAGCGAGCGCCGACTGCTCCTGGAGACGCCCGATGAGATTCAGCGCCGCCTGCTGGCTTAGTCTCGCACTCGCGACGGCGGCTTCCGCCGGCGAGCCCGACGCCGGCACCCCGGCGCTCGATGCCGTGCTCGAGCGGATGGCCTCGACGTCCGGCGTCGAGGCCGTGTTCGAAGAACGCAAGGAGCTGAGCCTGCTGACCGCGCCGCTCGACAGCCGCGGCGTGCTCTACTTCGTACCTCCGAACCGCTTCGCGCGCTTCACGCTGGATCCCGGCTTCACGTCGCTGGTCGTCGATGACGGCGTCGTACATCTGCGCGTGGGTCGCGACGGCGACGACACGGATCTCTCCGGCAACCCGATAGCCCGCGTCTTCGCCGAGAACTTCGTCGCGCTGTGGAGTGGCGATCGCAAGAATCTCGAGCACCTGTACACCCCCGAGCTTCGCGGCGATCCCGCGAGCTGGGAGCTGCGTCTGGTGCCACGGCGCGCGCCGCTCGCCGGTGCTCTCGAGGCCATCACGCTGCGCGGAGACGGCGACGCGGTACGCGAGATGATCGTGCAGGAGCGCGACGGCGACCGGACCGAGACACGTTTCCCCGAGGCCAACGGCGACCGGACCTTCTCGAGCGCGGAGATCGAGCGGATCTTCTCAGAGCGGATGCCCCTCGCCGCTTCCCCTTCCGGACCCTGAACCGCGTGCTCGGCCTGCGCTCCGGACTCCTGCTCGTGGCCGCGGCGATCGCGATGCTCGTCTACTCCGCGTTGCATCTGCGTGTCGGCACCGACATCACCAACTTCCTGCCGGTCGGTGCCCGCTCGGACCTCGCGGCACTGTCGAGCCGCCTCGCGGACTCGCCGCTCACCCGAACGGTGGTGCTGTCGCTCGAAGCGGACGACCCGGCCGTCGCGATCGAAGCGGCGCACGAGCTGGCGGGGCTCCTGCGCGAGCACCCGGAGGTGGCGTGGGTGCGCTCGGAAGTGGGCGCGGCCGATCTGGAGCAGGCCTACCGGCTCTACTTTCCGCATCGCCTCGCGCTGCTCTCGGCGCGGCCGGAGCAGGAGCTTCCGAAACGGTTCACTGACGAAGCGCTACGCACGCGAGCGCGCGCGGTGCGCGAGCGCCTCGCGTCTCCCGCCTCGGACTTCTTCGAACCGATGGTCGCCGCAGACCCGCTCGGCTCCTTCGAGGCGCTCGTGCGTCGCTGGCAGACCCGCGAGGCGACGCTGCGCATGGTCGACGGCCAGCTCGTCACACCGGACGGGCGCTTCGCCATCGTCCTGCTCGGCACGCGCAACTCCGCATTCGACTCCGGCGCCCAGGGCCGCCTGCTCGCCGACCTGCAGACGGAGTTCGATGCCATCGAAGACCGCCTGGGCGGCGGACTGCGCCTCGAGCGCAGCGCTGTCGGCGCATTTGCCGTCGCGGCCGAACGAAGCATCAAGGACGAGCTCGTCTGGATCATCAGCGCCTCGGCCATCGGCGTGACGCTGCTATTCCTCGGCTTCGTCGCGTCGTGGTACGGCATGGCGGTCGTGGTGCTGCCGCCGCTCACCGGCATCCTCGTCGCGGTCACCGGCAGCCTGCTGCTCTTCGGCCGGCTCGACGGTCTCACCATGGCATTCGGAACCTCGCTGATGGGCATCGCGATCGACTACTCGAACCATCTGCTGCTGCACCACGGCCTCGCGAAGCCGCGCGAGTCACCGCTGGACACGGCCACTCGGCTGCGCCCGAGCCTGGTGCTCGGCGCGCTGACGACGGTGGCGAGCTTCGTCGGCCTGCTGTTGACCCCGTTCCCGGCGTTCCGCCAGATGGCGTTCTTCGCCATCAGCGGCGTGCTGACGAGTCTGGCCGCCAGTCTGTGGATCCTTCCGACACTCCTCACTCGGGTGCCCGCAGTGCCGGCACGCAGCGGCCGGGTCGCTGCGCACTTCGACTGCGCGTTCCGGAAGCTCGAGCGGGCGCCGCGCCGGTGGCTCTTCGGGGGCCTCGCCCTGTGCGTCCTCTTCGCCGTCGCGATTCCGGCCGTCGAGTGGTCGGACGATCTGTCGCGGCTCACCCGCTTCGATCCGGCGCTCGTCGAAGAGGACCGCCGCGTGCGCGAGCGAGTCGCGCAACTCGAGAGTGGTCGCTTCGTGATCGCAGTCGCGCCGGACCTCGAAGCCGCGGTCGAACGGAACGACGAGATCTACGCGCGGCTCGAGGCCGTGGCGGCGACGGATGCGCTCGACGGAATGCGCTCGCTACACGCGCTCCTCTGGTCA
>CAYOHN010000047.1:0-16674 GCA_964403735.1 uncultured Spirochaetales bacterium
GCCCGAGCGGGGTGTGTTCAGCGGCGACGACGGCGTCTTCCGGATCTACAGCAACGAGCGGGATCGCGCCGAACCGCTGCGCCCGCCGCGAAAAACCACGCTCTCGTGCGAACGCTGGCAGGGCTGCGACCCGCCGCCACCGTCTCGCTGAGATCCGGTGGCTCGCGCCGGGGTCAGCGCTGGACCGGCTCGAGCACCGTCGGATCGGCCTGGTAGAACGGCGTCATCTGGTTGAGGACCTCGCGCGCCGCCTGCGCGCGATCTCGGACAGACGTTCCGGTGAACACGCGCCGCGCATTGTCCTGGGCGATCCGGATCGTCGACATCATGCTCTCGAAGCTCGGCAGCGTTTCGTCGTGACCTGCTCCATCGTCGAGCATGCGGGCGAGCGAACGCGCCTCGTTGCGGAGCTGACGCAGCTGCTGCTGGAGGCGGAAGAAGCTGTTGGCCTGGCCCTGGGCGATGGTCGGGCGGGGCTGCTGGCGGAACGTCTCCCAGAGCTCGCGCGTCGCCGTCTCGAGTTGCTCGCCCAGCTCCGTCACCTTCTTCTGGTCCCACGGCTGGACCGCGGTGCTGGCAGGCGCTGCGAGAGCGAGGAGCGAGACCGCAAGCACTGAGAGGGCGAGCACAGCGCATCGGACGGCGGACATCCTGGATTCTCCTCGAGGTGGGTCGAAGTCGAGTCCGGCGAGTCCTTATACCCACTCTGTCGTTCCGGTGTCAACCTTCGGGACGCCGGCGTCGCACTTTACCCGCGGCGGACGAGCCGAACCGACGCGACGCGGTACCCCAACAACAGCGCGAAGAACAGCACCAGCAGCGTGACGGCTCGCCAGAACAACCGGTCGACACCGGCCGAGCCGGAGACGCTTTGGAGCTCGACGGCGAGCCCGCGCAGCTCTGCGGCCGAGGCGCCGATCGTCTGCGCTGCGGCCTCCCACTCCCGGATATCGAAGGGTCGTTCGTCCGGCCCGCGCGGACCCGGCTCGTGCGGGCCGAGGATCTCGCGCCACAGGGCGCTCGCCTCGCGCAGTTGCAAGGCAGTTTCCTGCAGCGGGGTGGCGAGCTCGCGCGCCTCGGCGACGGCTTGGGCCGCCTGGCCGATGGTTCCCTCCGAGTCGACCAGGATCGCGCGGACCTGCTCGTCGAGGACGGCGCGCAGGTCGGCCGGAAGCTGCTCCATCGCGAGCGAGGCCCGATCTGCGCTGGCGGCGGCGGACTCGAACGCGGCGAGACCCTGCTGCACACCCCGGAGCTCCTCGGCGTCGAAGAGCAGGAGCTGCATCTCTCCCCGAAGCTCCTCGGGCAGCCCCGAGACGATCGTCGTGAAGCGACGCGCGGTCTGATTGAAGTCACGCACGGCGGCAGCGCCGGCATCGACGCCTTGGAGTGCTCGGAACGGGGCGAGCGGAAGCGCGATGACCTCCGTGATGACGTTGTTGCCTCGCACCGCTTCCGTCGCCTGGCGTGCGCGAGCGAGCGAGAACTGCGTGCCCTGGATCGGGAAGCGCTCAGCAATGTCGTCGACTTCACTTCGCACGCGCTCGAGCTCCGAGGAGGTCAAGAATCTCGTACCGATCCCGAGGGCATCCGCCTCTAGCAACTTCGCGGTCGACACCGCTATCTCTTGGGCGGGTCCGAAGAGCGCCCGTCCGTCTCCCACCGTCAGATACTGGCGCATCATCATGGCGACCGTGAGAATGCGGACGAAGCCACGTTGCGGATTCGGGAGGAACGCCGCCTCGCGGATGGCCGGATTCATACGCAGGCTCCACAACAGCGCGCGCCGCCGAACCAGCAGATCCTGCGACCCGGCAGCGATCTCCTCGGCGGCAGTCGATACCAGGCCCGAGAAGCGCGCCGCGTAGGCATTGAGTTCGTCGCTCAGTTCTTGCTGTGAGATCGCGCGCTCGAGGTCGCTCCCTCCCCAGAACGGCATGCGAAACGGGAGCGAAGCACAGCTAGAAAGCAGCACGGTGAGTGCGACGAGGGCCGGAAGCGGGAACGAGCGGAACGGCGGTTTCATGCGGCGCAGGGTAGCCTGGCTGTCCTGGGCCGGAAGATCGAGTGGCTGCGGACAGGCGCTATCGTCGGGCCGCCAGGATTCGAACCTCGGAGGTCACGTGATCTGGACGCGCGTCGCTCGCACCGCCGTCGCTTTGACCGGCGCCGCATGGCCGCTGTCCTCCTGCTCGGATGGTGGGACCAGACTTCGAGGGGGGTCCGTGAGCGAATGCAGACTGCGATGGGTCCGGAGCATTCTGCTCCCGTGCTTCCCGCTTTTGTTGTTGGTCGCAGCCTGCGCGACGCCCGTCGGTGTCGATCGCGTCAGTCCACATGAAGTCCAGCGCGAACTCACGCGGAACGCGCTCAATAGCGACGAGGCCAGCGCACCGACGCGCGAGCTGTTGACGCGCCTGGACCTCTACGAAGTCTTCGCGGGCGATCCCGACGGAACGATCGCGACGCTGCACGCGGGACTGGCTCCGGAGCGGGACCGGGATCGCCTGTTCGCGCTCGCCGAGCTCTCGTTCTTGGCCGCCGAGGCGGGTGGCCGTCGCGACCACGCACTGGCCGCGGCCGTCTACGCGTACGCCTTCCTGTTCGGGAGCGGGCGCCTGCCGGTCCATCCCTTCGATCCGCGCATCCAGGTGGCGCGTGGAATCTACAATCGCGGGCTCACCTTGGGTCTCGCCGACGAGCGTCGCGCCGAGGTCGCCATCGAAAGCGCCCGCTACGAGCTTCCGTTCGGTGTGCTCGACGTCGTCCTGGAACCCGGCGCCACGCAATGGGCCGGCTGGCAGATGGTCGAGTTCCGATCGGCGGCGGACGTCCGCGTGCGGGGTCTTCGCAATCGCTATCGGCAGGCCGGGATCGGCGCGCCGCTGGCGGCGTCGATCGCGAAGCCGGAAGGCGCCGAAGTTCCGCCGGGCGCCGCGTTCCTGCCGCCGCGGCTCCGGGTTCCCGTCAGTGCCTTCCTGCGCCTCGAGGACGTGCGCGCCCAGATCGGCACCGGACATATCGTCGGCCGACTCGAGCTGTACACGCGCGAGGAACGGTCCCGCCTGGAAGTCGGCGGACAGGTCGTGCCCCGGGAGATGGAGACGAGTTCGTCGCTGGCCTTCATGCTCGAAGGCTCGGAGATCTGGAACTTCGGCTTCGCCGGGTTCCGGCTCGGCGACTTTCTGCCCGATACGACCATGGAACGGCTCGTCATGCTCCGGCCCTACCGGCCGGGTCTGATTCCCCTGGTGCTCGTGCACGGGACCTTCTCGAGTCCCGCGACGTGGGCGGAACTCGTCAACGAGCTCGAGAACGACCCCGCGATCTCGAGCCGGTTCCAGCCGTGGCTGTTCATCTATCCATCCGGGAATCCGATCGCGTACTCGAGCGGATGGCTCGTCGATACGCTCCGGCACGCGGTCTCGGTCCTCGATCCGGAAGGCGTCGATCCGGCGCTCCAGCGGATGGTGGTCGTCGGACACAGCCAGGGCGGCCTGTTGACGAAGATGACGGTCATCGACAGCGGCGACCGCTTCTGGCGCACCGTGTCGAATCGTCCGCTGGAAGAGCTTTCGCTCGAGCCGGAGTCGGTCGAGCAGCTCCGTCGCTCGCTGTTCTTCGAACCACTGCCGTTCGTCGAGCGCGTAGTCTTCATGTCGACGCCGCATGGCGGGAGTTATCTGTCGGACTTCCGGATCGCGAGCTGGATCTCACGCCTCGTGAAAGCGCCCGCGCGCCTCACGCGCCTGACCCTCGACCTCGCGACCCACGGCGGCGACGCGCTGGTCCTGCGCAGCCTCAGCCGGCCTCCGACGAGTCTCGACAACATGGCTTCGCGCAACCCGTTTCTGCAGGCTCTCCGCGAGCTGCCGGTCGCTCCCGGCGTCAAGGCGCACTCGATCATTGCCGTGCGCGGCGGGCCCCCGCCGGAGGGGGGCAGCGACGGCGTCGTGCGCTTCGAGAGCGCCCACATCGAAGACGTCGAATCGGAGCTGGTCGTCGACTCGGATCACTCGGTGCAGATGCAACAGCGCGCGATCCAGGAGCTGCGTCGGATCCTGCTGGAGCACGTGGGGGCGACTCCCTGAGGAGAACCGGGGACGCGTGGCGCCCGCCTTTCGGGAGGCGCGCCGGGCCCTTATCGTCCGGTGCCGGCAGCGGTTGGTCCGTCGCCCACCACCTCGGAGCCAGCTCGTGGGACACATTCTCCAGGATCTTCCGATCGGCCAGAAGGTCGGCATCGCCTTCTCGGGCGGACTCGACACCAGCGCGGCGCTCCACTGGATGCGCAAGGGCGGGGCGGTCCCGTATGCGTACACGGCCCATCTCGGCCAGCCCGACGAGCCGGACTACGCGGACATCCCGCGCCGCGCGCTGGCCTACGGCGCCGAGAAGGCGCGGCTCGTCGATTGTCGTCCGCAGCTCGTCGCCGAGGGCTTTGCGGCGCTTCAGTGCGGCGCCTTCCACATCTCGACTGCCGGCGTCCCGTACTTCAACACCACGCCGCTCGGCCGCGCCGTCACCGGGACGCTGCTGGTGATCGCGATGAAGGAAGACGACGTCCACATCTGGGGCGACGGAAGCACGTTCAAGGGCAACGACATCGAACGCTTCTACCGCTATGGCCTGCTCGCGAATCCGGAGCTGCAGATCTACAAGCCGTGGCTGGACGATCGTTTCATCCGCGAGCTCGGCGGCCGCAAGGAGATGTCCGAGTACATGCACAGCGCCGGGCTTCCGTACCGGATGAGCGCCGAGAAGGCGTACTCGACGGACTCGAACATGCTGGGCGCCACGCACGAGGCGAAGGACCTCGAGCGTCTCGACCGGGGGATCTCGATCGTCGAGCCGATCATGGGCGTGCCGTTCTGGCAGCCGGAGGTCGAGATCGCTCCGGAGGCGGTAACGGTGACGTTCGAGGAAGGCTGGCCGGTCGCGCTCTCGGGCCGCCGCTTCGACGATCCGGTCGAGCTGCTGGCGGAAGCCAATGCGATCGGCGGCCGACACGGGCTCGGCATGAGCGACCAGATCGAGAACCGCATCATCGAGGCGAAGAGCCGCGGGATCTACGAAGCGCCCGGCCTCGCGCTGCTGTTCATCGCCTACGAGCGGCTGCTGACCGGCATCCACAACGAGGACACGATCGAGCAGTACCGCGAGAACGGTCGCCGGCTCGGGCGCCTCTTGTACCAGGGCCGCTGGTTCGATCCGCAGGCGATCATGCTGCGCGAGGCGTCGCAGCGCTGGGTGGCCCGCGCGGTCACCGGCGAGGTGACGCTCGAGCTGCGGCGCGGCAACGACTACTCGATCCTCGCGACGGCGAGCCCGAACCTGACCTACCACCCCGAGCGGCTCACGATGGAGAAGGGCGAGTCCGCGTTCTCGCCGCAGGACCGCATCGGTCAACTGACGATGCGCAACCTCGACCTGGCGGACACGCGGGACAAGCTGCTCACCTACGCGCGGACCGGCCTGCTGTCGCCGGACTCCGGCCTCGGCCTGCCGCTGTTGTCGGAGACGACGGACACGGCGACGACGAAGAAGAAGGACACAGGCGACTGATTCGAGCCGTGCCCATCGCGGGCGCCCTGGCTGCTACACCAGTCCGTGAAGCCTGGCGAACGGGTCCCAGTTGGCGTCGCGGTGCCAGTCATGCTCGGTCCCGTTGGCCACCGCCGTGGCGACATCGGGCCCGGCCAGGCGCGCGATCACGGCAAGCGCCATGTCGATGCCCGCGGCGACACCGCTCGAGGTAAAAACGTTGCCGTCTTCGACCCAGCGCGCCTCGGGGACCCACGTCGTGCGCGGTCCCTGGGCGACCGCCCACGCGAACGCCATCTTGTTCGAAGTCGCGCGACGACCATCGAGGAGCCCCGCTCGGGCGAGCAGCCCGGATCCGGTGCAGACCGACGCGAGGATCTCGAGATCCGGCGCCTGGCCGCGGAGGAAGTCCAGTAGCACCTCGTTCTCGACCCCGGTCCGCGTGCCGATGCCGCCCGGAACCAGCAGGACGTCCACCTGTCCGGCGTCGTCGAACGACCGCTCGATGACCACGCGGGGGCCCTGGGTGCTGGCGATCGACGGGCCTGTCTCCCCGATCGTCACGATTTCGAACAGCTCCGGCAGGACACCGAACATTTCGAGCGGTCCGAAGCTGTCGAGCAGCTCGAACTCGTCGAAGAACAGCGCGCCGACCCTACGCTTCGCCACCTGGTCCCTCGCTCGGTTCCGACGACGCGGTCGAGGCGTTCACCCAGCCCCCTCGGTCCCCGGCCGCATCGCGGCCGTCGCGATGTACTCCGGAAGGAAGCCGTCCAGGGGACCGTGCCACTCGGATTCGTGTCGGTCGGCCTCGTCGAAGCCGACCAATTGGAAGCCCGCTTCGAGCTGCCCGCCGATCTGTGCGGCGAGAGAGTGCCCGAACTCGAGCGGCTCCTTGCGCGCACGGCGCGCAGCCAGCGCATCGGCTGGCAGGTCGCGGTCGTCTGCGTAGGGGATCGCGTAGCGAAGGACCCGCTCCCCCGTCTGCTCGAAACGATCGTTGTCGAAGAGGTAGACCGCGGGGTTCATGAACCCCGCGAGGAGTCGGCCGCCCGGTCGCAGCACGCGATAGGCTTCCCGCCACACCGGTCGGACGTCCGGAACGAAGAGGTTCGCGACTGGATGGAACACGAGATCGAAGCTCGCGTCTCCGAATGCGGCCAGGTCGGCCATGTCGCCGAGCACGGTGCGCAGATCGAGCCTGTGCTGCTCGGCGACGGTGCGGTCGCGATCGAGCTGAGCCGGCGAGTTGTCGAACACGGTCACACGTGCACCGGCCGCCGCAAGAACGGGACCCTGCTGCCCGCCGCCCGACGCGAGCGCCAGGACGTCCACGTCCTCCATCCGGTCCGGGAACCATGCGCGCGGCGCCGGCTTGTGGTCGATCAGGACCACCGACCAATCGCCGCGTCGTGCGGCGGTCAGCGTCTCCTCGCTGACGGGTCGCGTCCACTCGCTGCCGCTCGCGACCTGGTGATCCCAGGCCTCGCGGTTGTAGGTGAGTGTCTCGGCGTCGGTTCTCGCCATCGCGCGCGAAGCGTACCGCGCCTCGCTCCCCGGGTCAGTCGAGGAGTCCCCCGAGTGCGTCGACGACCAGCAGCGACCCGATCGCGAGCTCGACGACGTCGCCGTCGACGACGCCGTAGCGGCAGCCGTGTGGCGCTGGTCCGAGACGGCGCGCGAGGTCCCCGGGCAGCGGTTGCAGCACGATCCCACCCGGCAGCGGCGCGCCGATCGCATGGCGCTTCTTCGCGATGCCCGGCGGCAGACACCCGTTGACTCCAGCAACAGGGGATCACCCGTCGCGCGGAGCCGTCAGATGAACTCTCGCAGCTGCGACCAGAGCTCGTCGAGAGAGACCTTCCTCCCGCGTGCGACGTGGATCGGCACGTCGTTCTGGAACGACACGCAATCCTGACAGCGTATGGTGGCTACCCGTTTCACGTGTTCGAACCACTGTCCGAGCTCGTCGCGGAAGTAGCCCCAGCCGTCGCTGGTGCCGACATGGAAGGCCAGCTTGGCAAACGCGAGAACCCCGAGAACGGCGAGGTCCGATCGATCTCTCCGGATACCCCTGCTCAGCTTCGGCGACATCTCGATCCGCTTCGGTCGTCGGGACCTTGCTGGATCCTGCTGGCTTCGAGATCGATGCCGGCGAGCGGGTCCGCCTGATCGGCCGCAACGGCAAAGGTAAGTCGACGCTGCGGAAACTGGTGAGCGGGGAGGTCGCCGCCGATGAGGGTTCGATCCGGCGGCAGCGACGGGCCGGCGGCGGCGAGTCCGGGTGGGGCCGGGGTTCGGGACGGACTCGTTCCGGGAGCGGGGGAAGGCCGGCGTCTGACGGGGTGATCCGGGAGCTAGCGCGCGTCGGCGATCGAAGTTAGTAACGAATTCACTGTTTTTTACATGGAGTCCGCCTTGCCCATCCATCTCGAGGACATCCAGTCGCTGACCGAGTTCCAGCGCACCACGCGTGCGTCGATTGCGCGGCTCGAGAAGACCGAGCGGGCGGCGGTCCTGACCGTCAACGGACAGGCCGAGATCGTCGTCCAGGACGCCAGGTCCTATCAGCGCCTCCTCGCGCGTGCCGAGGAGGCGGACCGGTTGACCGCTCTGCGCCGCGGCATCGCGGATTGTCGCGCGGGCCGCGGCCGCGGTATCGACGAGGCCTTGGACGAGCTCGCGACGCGGCATCTCGTGCAGGCGAAGCGCCGGGGTGGACGCCCGGGCGCATGAGCCGCAAGGTCGTCCTCACTCCAACCGCCGAGGCCGATCTCGACGCCATCCTGCATTTCATTGCGCTCGATCATCTTCCGGCGGCGTTCAGGGCGTCGCTGCGTCCGGCAGCCGATCGATGACGCTTCGGGCCGTGTCCGCGGCGACCTCGTCGAGATTCGGCCGAGGGATCGCGCCACTCGTGAAGACCTGCGTTTCACCCGAGCCCTGCCAGAGCGGCTCTCGGGTCTTCGGGTCGAGAACTAGGATCGTCACCGTCCCGTCGACGTAGGGGCGTAGGATGTAGTAATCCGCGTCGGGATCGCCGGCGTTGACGAGCTTCTCCCCCTCCACCCGTTTGATCAGGAACCTCAGCTCGAAGTCGCCACCCTCGTCGACGCGTCGATAGCCCTTGGCCGCGAGCGCCTGCGCGATCTCGGCGCTCAGGCGGGCGCCGATCTCCGGCGTGTAGAGCGGCATCGTCGGGTCCTGCGGCGGCGGCGGTGCTTGCACGAAGCTGACGAGCTGCGACACGTCGACTCCGGGCGCCGTCTCGGTGGTGACCCGAACCGGGAGACAGGCGATCAGCGCGAGCGCGGTGGCAAGGGCAGTTGCGAGAAGGACGATGCTCCGAACCCAGACGAATCCCAGGACCTGCCTCATCCGACTCGAGAAGAACATCCCAACCTCCGCGGCGTCCGAACACCGTGCCGGCCGAGTCGAAAGCTAGCCGGCGCCGCGGCCGTCGTCCCGAAGGAACGTCCGGGTAGAGGCGATAGGACAAGTCCCGAGGAGCCCCCCAGCGGCTGGTCACACAGCTGGAACGGCTCGAGCGGCGCGCTGCATCTACCGTGTCGCCGACGCGGCGGCGATCTCGGGGCCCCTGAATTCGCAGGTCGCGAGGTCGAAGCATCTCCGTTGGCAGCGCACGGTGCAGGTGCCACTGGTCCTCTTCTTCGACGCTCAGGCCGCGCACGCTGCCCCCCCGCCCCGCGGAGGATCGTCCGGGCGCGCAGCTCGAACGGCTGAAGCACTTCATGCGCGCGGATCCTGGCTGTTCTCCCCGGAACTTGGCGAGTGAGAAGGAAGCATGGCCGAGACGCTGTCGGAGATCGCGCGAAGGATATCGGCCGCTCCGTGGAATCGGCCCGGGAGCGACAAGACCCGGGTGTTCGACGCGATGGCCGAGGCGCTGAAGTTCCAACGCGAAGTACGGCAAGCGAAGCGTGGCGACGGGCGATGACCCGGGCGCCTTCCGAGCGCGTGCATCCTCATGCCGCCGAGTCCCGGGACCACGAGCAGGCGGAGCCGCTCATCTCCGATGGGGTCACGCTCTCTTCCTGCCCGAAGTTCTCGCGCGAGGTTGGAGTCGCGTCAAAGCGCTCCCGATCGGCTAGCCTCCTCGCTCCGACACCCGCCTTCTCTTCGGCGCACCGATAGATCTCCCCGCATGCCCCTACTCAGCTTCGACGACATCTCGATCCACTTCGGTCTCGAGACCCTGCTGGATCATGCCGGCTTCGAGATCGATGCTGGCGAACGGGTCTGCCTGATCGGCCGCAACGGCGCGGGCAAGTCGACGCTGCTGAAGCTGGTGAGCGGGGAGGTCGCCGCCGATGAGGGTCGGATCTGGCGGCAGCCGGGCCTGCAGATCGCGCAGCTCGAGCAGGAGCTGCTGGCCCCCGACGACGCCACGGTGTTCGACGTCGTGACGGGCGGTCTGCCCGAAATCGGCGCGCTGCTGGCGCAATACCACCACGTCTCGCACGAGGTCGGCACCGACGTCTCGCTGCTCACGCGCCTCGAGCAGCTCCAACACGAGATCGAGACGCGCGATGGCTGGCGCTTCCACGAGCGCGTCGACGGGATCCTCGCGCGTCTCGAGCTACCGGCCGATGCCCGTCTCGCCGAGCTGTCGGGCGGCTGGCGACGGCGCGTGGGACTGGCCCGCGCACTGGTCGGCGAGCCCGATCTGCTGCTTCTCGACGAGCCGACCAATCATCTCGACATCGAGGTGATCCAGTGGCTCGAGGACGCGCTGCTGGACTTCCGCGGTGGCGTGCTGTTCGTGACCCACGATCGCGCGCTGCTGACGCGGCTCGCGACGCGCATCCTCGAGCTGGATCGCGGGCAGCTGACCTCCTGGCCCGGCGACTACCCGCGCTTCCTGGAACGCAAGGCGGCGGCGCTCGCCGAGGAGGCGCGGCACCAGGCGGTGTTCGACAAGAAGCTGGCCCAGGAGGAGGCGTGGATCCGCCAGGGCATCAAGGCGCGCCGCACCCGCAACGAGGGCCGCGTGCGCGCGCTCGAGGCGCTGCGCGCGGAACGCCGGCAGCGCCGCGAGGTCGTCGGCCGTGCCCGGATCGCCGTCGAGGAGGCGCAGGCCTCCGGCAAGCTGGTCCTCGAGGCGGAGAAGATCTCGTTCGCGTGGGACGGCGAACCGGTGGTGCGGGACCTGTCGCTGCGCGTCCTGCGCGGCGACCGCATCGCGCTGCTCGGCCCCAACGGCGCCGGCAAGACCACGCTGCTCCGGCTGCTGCTCGGGGATCTCGTTCCCGACTCCGGCCGCGTCCGGCACGGGACGAAGCTCGAGATTGCCTATTTCGACCAGCTCCGTGAGCAGCTCGACGGCGAGCGCACCGTCGCCGAGAACGTCGCGGAGGGCGAGCATCTGGAGGTCGGCGGGCAGCGCCGACACGTGATCGGGTATCTCCAGGACTTCCTGTTCTCGCCGGAGCGCGCCCGCACGCCGGTGAAGACGCTCTCCGGCGGCGAGCGCAACCGACTGCTGTTGGCGCGATTGTTCTCGCGGCCGGCAAATCTTCTGGTGCTCGATGAGCCGACCAACGATCTCGACATCGAGACGCTGGAGCTGCTGGAAGAGCGGCTGATGGACTTCGCCGGCACGATCCTGCTGGTCTCCCACGACCGCGCCTTCGTCGACAACGTCGTGACGTCGACGTTGGCGTTCGAGGGAGCAGGCCGCGTCTTCGAGTACGTCGGTGGCTACGGCGACTGGCTGCGCCAGCGCCGTCCGCCCGAGCCGGCGGGGGAGACCGCGCGGCCGAAGTCCTCTGCGCCGCGCGCCACGCCGCCTCCGAAGCCTGCGAAGCGCAGCTACAAAGACGCGCGTGAACTCGAGCAGCTCCCCGCCCGGATCGAGGCGCTCGAGCGCGAGCAGGGCGAACTGGGCGACGAGATCAGCCAACCCGGATTCCATCGCCGGACGCCGGCAGAGCAGCAGCGCGTCCGCCAGCGCCTGGCCGCGATTTCGAGCGAGCTGGCGACGGCGTACGCGCGCTGGGAGCAACTCGAAGCGCAAGCGTGAGCGCAGCGAACTGGATCCGGGGCGCGCGGGGCCGTGGGGGCGAAACCTCGCGTGTCCTCTGGAATCGTAGCGGTAGGGGACCGGACGAGACTGTTGCGCGTCGACTCCCTACGGTCGGCGCGGGGCTCCGTCGCGCGGCCGCATCCCCCGTCGACCGAATCCGGAGGCTCGAAGCGACGATGCAACAGATGGTTTCCGATCTGGGACGAGTGATGCGTTCGTCCGATGCGCGATGGATGTCTCCCGAGTGGCTCGTGCCGCGACTCGCCGCGATCGCCGTGTCGGTCGCGGTCGGTGCGTCGGTGCTGTGGCAGCTACGAGAGGGCTTCGGGCTGCCTCGCCTCGCGGCCAAGAGTCTGCTTCCGTTCGCGACGCTCGTGCCGCTGGCGGCGTGGATCGCGAGTCGCCGGCTGCGCGATGCCGCCGGGACCTTGGTGCTGAGCGTCACCGCAACGACCGCGATGGTGGCGTGCTTCGCGGTCTTCGGTCTCCCGATCGACGCGTCGGTCCTGGCGCCGTTGCTCGGCGTCGAGGCGCCGCGGCTGTTGGTCCTGGCGCTCGGCGTCGCAGTGCTGCTCGCGTCCGTTCGCGCGTGGACGTTTGCAGGCTCGCTGCAAGATTCCAGGATCGTCACCGACAGTCTCTTCGCGGTCATCGAGGGCGTGTACTTCGGTGGCTTCCTGATCGGCGCCACCGGCCATCTCGGGTTACCGGCGGGACTGCTGGTGGCGGGCGGACAACTGCTTACGGCGAGTGCGCGTGGCGTACCGCTCCTGCGAGCCTTCGTCGGGAGTGGCACCTTGGTTTTGGTGGCTCTGTGGAGCGGAAGCGCGTATGCCGCCATCGCGGTCCATCTGCTGCTGCTCGGGTCGTCTGGGGTGTGGCAGCGTCGCGGACGGATCAGCGAGTCGAGTCCGGCCATGGGGTGCTAAGTTCGCCGGTCTCGTTTCCCTCCGGTCGCGACTTCGCGTCGTTCCGGACGAGGCGCGATCGACATGCGTGCGCAGGCCTCGCTCGATTCCCAACTCGCTCGACTCGGCGCGTCGACGGCGCGGCACGCGCGCGCCGTCGTGGTCGCCTTCGCCCTGCTGCTCGCGTTGGCGGCTCCCTACGGCGCCTCGGTCACCGACCATCTGGCCGCCGTCGAACTCGAGGTCATCGGCAGCGAGTCGGCGCGCGTGCGCACGGAGGCGGCACGGCGTTTTGGCCTCGGGTCTGCGGACGTCCTGGTGTTGTACGCAAACCCCGATGGCGAGGTTCGCCACCCGCTGTTTGCCATCCGGATCCTCGACGGGCTCGACCCCGTCTTGGCGGACGAGGGCGTCCTCGGTGCGGTCACGCTCTACGACACCAACGAGGCGAGCCTGGTCTCGCGCGATGGCCGCCAGACGCTGGCGACGCTGGCGCTGGCCGGCGGCAGTGTCGAGAAGATGCGGACGTTCCGACGCATCGAGCCGCTGCTGCGGGCGATCGAGGATCCCGTCGAGGTCGAGATCGGGGGCGTGATTCCGCTCTCGATGACGCTCCAAGATGTCGCGCGTCGGGATGCCGCGGCCGCCGAGCGCGTCGCGTTGCCAATCGCACTGGTGCTCACGCTGCTGTTCTTCCGCAGCGTCGTCGCGGCGCTGTTGCCGGTGTTGATGGGGGCCTTCGCGCTGGCGTTGTCGGCCGGGTTGACGAGGCTCGGCACGCAGGTGACGGACATTGCGGTGTTCTCGATGAACGTGGGCGCGTTCCTCGGTCTCGGTCTGTCGATCGACTATGCGCTGCTGATGGTCCAGCGCTTCCGCGAGGAGCTGGCCCGTGGGAGCGCGACTGCCGAGGCCGTGGCGGCGACGATGGATACGGCGGGCCGCGCCGTCGCGGTGTCGGGAGCCGCGGTGGCGATCAGTCTGGCGGCGCTGGTCCCCGTGCCCGTGCTGGTGCTGCGCAGTGTCGCGATCGGCGGCGTGCTGGTGGTAGTGAGCGCGCTGCTCGGCGCGCTGCTGTTGCTCCCGGCGTTGCTGGCTTGGCTCGGCCCGCGGGTCAATTGGGGATCGCTCGGCCGGCCTCCGGAGGCGATCCGGCCGAGCCCGTTCTGGTCCCGCGTCGGCGGACTCTCGATGCGTCACCCGCTCGCGGTCGCGCTCGCTTGTGTCGTCGTGCTCGGCGCGCTCGCGAGTCCCGTGCTCCGGATGCGCAGCGCGATTCCCGACTCGCGTGCGCTGCCGGCCGGTAGCGAACCGCGCCGCGTGGACGAAGCAATCGCCGACCCGTCGCGCTTCGACCCCGGCGGTGCGTCGGCGATCCAAGTGATCGTCGAGACTCCCGGCTCGCCGGTGGCGCCGGCAAGTCTGCGGGCCCTGCACGAGTACTTCGCGAGGCTCGAGGCGGTGCCGGGCGCCGGCGCGGTCCGGTCGGTTCTGCGCGATCTCGATCCCGATGTCGCGTCGTCCGCGGAGCGGGACCGCCAGCTCGCGCGCGAGCCGACGGCTTCGCGCTTGCGCCGGACCGTCGATGCCGACGCCGCACTGGTGATCGTGGAGAACCCAAATCCCTGGCGTTCTCGCGCATCGCTCGATCTCGTCGAGGCGATCCGAGCCGTGCCCCATCCGGGACTCGACGTCAGCGTCGGCGGTCCGTCTGCGCATGTGGTCGATCAGATCCGGACGCTGCGAGACCATCGCGGGCTCGCCGTGCTGCTGGTCGCCACCGCCAACCTGGCGATCCTGTTCTTCGCCTTTCGTTCCGTCGTGGTCCCGATCAAGGCCATCGCGATGAACGTGTTGTCGCTCGGCGCCAGCTACGGGGTTCTCGTGTGGGTCTTCCAGGATGGACACGGGGCCGGCTGGCTGGGCTTCCCGGCGCTCGATGGCATCGATCCGACGATTCCGCTGGTCCTGTTCGCGATCGTCTTCGGGTTGTCGATGGACTACCACGTGTTCCTGCTGAGCCGGATTCGCGAGGAGTGGCTCGCGAGCGGGGACAACCGGCAGAGCGTGCTCCTCGGCCTTGCCCGCACCGGGCGCATCATCACCAGCGCGGCACTGATCCTGTTGGTGGTCGTCGGCGCCTTTGCCTCCGGCGATCTGGTGTACATCCAGCAGATGGGCGTCGGCATGGTGGCGGCGATCGCGCTCGATGTGACGATCGTGCGCGCGCTGCTGGTGCCGGCCACGATGCAGATGCTCGGGCACTGGAACTGGTGGGCGCCGGGCTGGTTGCGCTCGCGTCGCCACGGGACGCTGCGCGATGGTATCGTCCGCGAACCCGAGGTCGACACAGGAGGGGGATCGTGAGCGAAATCAGCCGCCAGTGGGTCTTGAAGCGCCGTCCGATCGGCATGGTGAAGCCCGACGATTTCGAGCTGCGCAGCGCACCGGTGCCGGAGCCGGCCGAGGGCGAGCTGTTGGTGCGCAATCTGTGGTTCTCGTTCGACCCGACGCAGCGCGGTTGGCTCGAGGACCGGCAGAGCTACCTCCCACCGGTGCAGATCGGCGAGGTCATGCGCGCGAGCACCGTCGGCCAGGTGGTGCGTTCGCGGCATCCCGAGTTCCAGACGGGGGATCTGGTCTTCGGACTCGGCGGTTGGCAGGAGCTGTTCACCGCTCCCGGCGCGGGCTTCCCGGGTCTGCGCAAGGTGCCGGCCGGCGTCCCGCCGTCGTGGCTGCTCGGCGTGCTCGGCGTCACGGGCGTCACCGCGTACTTCGGCCTGCTCGAGCTCGGGCTTCCGAAGCCCGGCGAGACGGTCCTGGTCTCCGGTGCGGCCGGCGCGACCGGGTCCGTCGCGGGACAGATCGCGCGCATCCGCGGCTGCCGCGTCATCGGAATCGCCGGGGGGCCCGAGAAGTGTCGCTGGGTCACCGAGCGCGCCCGCTTCGATGCGTGCATCGACTACAAGCACGACGACGTCGGGCGCCTCCTCGGCGAACTCTGCCCGAAGGGGCTCGACGTCTACTTCGACAACGTCGGCGGGCCGATCCTCGAGGCCGCGCTCGACCACATCGCCGAGCGGGCGCGGATCGTACTCTGCGGCGGCATCGCGTCGTACAACGACGTCGAGCCGCGCCCGGGCCCGCGCAATCTGATGAATCTGGTGGTCCGGCGCGCGCGCATGGAAGGCTTCATCGTGCTCGACTACCTGGGGCGCATGGACGAGGCCGTGCGCGAGCTTCTCGGCTGGGTCCAGGCCGGCGAGATCGTGCACGAGGAGGACATCCAACGCGGCTTCGAAAACATCCCGGCCACGCTGAACCGGCTGTTCACGGGCCAGAATCTCGGCAAGCAGCTCCTGCAGCTCGGCGAGCCGGCGTAGCCATGGCGGACGACCGTCCCGCCGTCGCGCTCGCCGCGGTGCCGGGTCGCCGCCAGCGCACGCTCGAGCTGGCTCGCGAGATCGAGCGGCGTGGCTTTGCCGGTATCTACTGCGCGAGCTTCGGCGACGCGATGGGCTTGTGCGAGGCGCTGGCCTTCGCCACCGAACACATCCCGTTCGGGACCGCGATCGCCAATCTGTACACGCGCCACGTCACGGACTACGCGCAGACCGCGTCGCTGATCCACGAGCTGTCGAGCGGGCGCTTCCGATTCGGCGTCGGGGTCTCGCACGGCCCGATGAACCAGCGGCTCGGGATCGCGACCGGAAAGCCGCTCGCCGACACGCGCCACTTCGTCGAGGGCTACCGGAAGACACGCGCTGGAGAGCTGCCGCCGCTGGTACTGGCGGCGTTGCGTCCGAAGATGGTAGCGCTCGCCGGGGAGGTCGCCGACGGCGTCGTGTTCGCCAACGCCGCGCGTTCGGCGGTTCCGGACGTCCTGCGCGTGCTCCCGGATGTCCGCCACGAGGATCCGGCGTTCTTCATCGGCAACATGATTCCCACCTGCATCTCCGACGATCGCGCCGCCGCGGCGGCCGTGAACCGGCGCACCTTCGGCATGTACCTGTCACTGCCGAACTACCGCAACGCCTGGCGCGACGCCGGCTACACCGCGGAGATCGCCGCCGTCGAGCGGGCGATCGCGGACGGCGAGGCGAGCGCGACGTTGCCCGAGCGCATGGGTGATCGCTGGCTCGCCGACGTCTCGCTGTTCGGTTCGGTCCGAGAGGT
>CAYOHN010000048.1:0-4732 GCA_964403735.1 uncultured Spirochaetales bacterium
TTCCGGCCGGGCCCGGCCGGAAAAGTTGACGTTTCAACCCGGCCCCTTTGTTGACGGGGGCGGTGGGTCCGGGTACATCCCTTCGCATCCCCGGCTTCGCATTCCCACTTCGCGTCCCTCCCGTGTCGCAGATCCCGGAGGCTCGATGTCCCTCCCGTCGACTCGTTCCCCGCAGGACGCGCGCGCGTCGCTGCGTCCCGGCGCCGTCGGACGCGCGCTGCTCTCGGTCTCGGACAAGACGGGGCTCGTCGAGTTCGCCCGCGGCCTCGTGCGGCTCGGCGTCGAGATTGTGGCGTCCGGCGGCACGGCCTCGGCGCTGCGCGACGCCGGCCTCGCGGTGCTCGATGTCGCCCAGCTCACCGGCTCGCCGGAAATGCTCGGCGGCCGCGTCAAGACGCTGCATCCCCGCGTGCACGGCGGCATCCTCGCGCGCCGCGAGCACGACGGCGATCGCGCGGACATGGCCGCGCAGTCGCTGCTGCCGATCGACCTGGTCGTCGTGAATCTCTACCCGTTCGAGCAGACCGTGGCGAAGCCCGACGTCGCGCTCGCGGACGCAGTCGAACACATCGACATCGGCGGCCCGTCGATGATCCGCTCGGCGGCGAAGAACCACGCCTACGTCGGCGTCGTCACCGATCCGGCCGACTATCCGGCACTACTCGCCGAGCTCGAGGCGCACGACGGCGTGCTCGGCGACGCCGCCCGGCGCCGGCTGGCGGCAAAGGCGTTCGCGCGGACCGCAGCCTACGATGCGGCGATCGCGGCGTACCTGGCCCGCGTCTACGCCGCGGAGCTGGGCAGGCCGGCGGAGACGGCGGAGACGGCGGACGTGGCCAAGACGGCCAACGCGGCGGAAGAGCCGTTCCCGCCGCACCTGCGCATCGAGCTGCCGCGCGCCGCGGCGCTCCGCTACGGCGAGAATCCGCACCAGGAGGCCGCGCTCTACGGCGGCTTCCTCGACTGCGTCGAGGCGCTGCACGGCAAGGAGCTGTCGTACAACAACGTCGTCGACGCGCAGGCCGCCCTGGCGCTGATCGGCGACTTCGATGCGGCGGAAGGGCCGGCCGTTGCGATCCTGAAGCACAATACGCCGTGTGGTGTCGGAATGGGTGCGACGCCGCTGGCCGCGTGGAACGCCGCCTTCTCGACCGACCCGGACTCGCCCTTCGGCGGCATCATCGCGTGCAACCAGCCCTTCGACCTGGCGCTGGCGCAGGCGGTCGACGAGATCTTCACCGAGGTCCTGCTCGCCCCGGCCTTCGACGAGGACGCGCTGGCGTTCCTGCGCAAGAAGAAGAACCGGCGGCTGCTGCGCTTCGCAGAGGAGCGCATCGACCGCACCGAGCCCGACTGGAAGCGCGTCTACGGCGGCCTGCTGCTCCAGCAGCCCGACGTCTCCCACGAGGACCTGGCGGCGATGCACTGCGTGACGCAGCGCAAGCCCGGCGACGAGGAACGCCGCGCACTCGCGTTCGCATGGAAAGTGGTCAAGCACGTGAAGAGCAACGCCGTCGTCTTCGCGCGCGCGGATCGCACCGTCGCCATCGGCGGCGGGCAGACCTCGCGCGTCGACGCGGTTTGTGTGGCGCGCGAAAAGGCCGCGCGTGTCGGCAACGACCTCGCCGGCACGGTGCTCGCGAGCGACGCGTTCTTCCCGTTTCCGGATGGCCTCGAGACGGCCGTCGCCGCCGGCGCCCGCGCCTGCGTGCAGCCCGGCGGCTCGACGCGCGACGCCGAGGTGATCGCCGCCGCCGACCGGCTCGGCATCGCGATGGTGTGTACTGGTACGCGCCACTTCCGGCACTGAGCGATGCCGGTCCGAGCGATGCCGGTCCGAGCGATGCCGGTCCGAGCGATGGGAGTCCGAGCGATGCGCGTGCTGATCCTCGGCAGCGGCGGCCGCGAGCACGCGCTGGCGTGGAAGATCGCCCGAAGCCCGCGCGTCGAACGCGTGCTCGTGGCACCGGGCAGCGACGGCATCGCGCGCGAGGCCACCTGCTTCCCCGAGGTCGCCGCCGGCGACGCGGACGCCGTGATCGCGCTGGCCCGTCGCGAGGCGGCGCGTCTGGTCGTCGTCGGCCCCGAGGATCCGCTGGCCAATGGCATCGCGGATCGCTTGCGCCAACACGGGATCGCGACCTTCGGCCCGTCGGCGGCCGCCGCGCAGCTCGAAGCGAGCAAAGCCTTCGCCAAGGCATTCATGCAGCGACACCGGATTCCGACGGCGTCGTACGAGGTCTTCGAGGATCTCGCGGCCGCGCGCGCACACGTCCGGGCGCTCGGCGGCCCGTGCGTCGTGAAGGCCGACGGCCTCGCGGCGGGGAAGGGCGTCACCGTGTGCGACGGCCCGGAGGACGCCGAGCGCGCCCTCGCCGAGTGCATGGACGCGCGGCGCTTCGGCGCGGCCGGCGCGCGCGTGGTGATCGAGGAGCGGCTGCTCGGCGAAGAGGCCTCGTATTACGCAATCACCGACGGCCAGCACGTGGTGGCGCTCGCCGCCGCGCAGGACCACAAGCGCGCGCGCGACGGCGATCTCGGCGAGAACACCGGCGGCATGGGCGCGTACTCGCCGGCGCCGATCTTCAGCGAAGCCGTCGAGAAGCGCGTGCTCGAGGAGATCGTCCATCCCACCGTGCGCGGCATGGCGGCCGAGGGACACCCGCTCCAGGGCGTGCTGTTCGTCGGGCTGATGATCGATGTGCACGGTGCGCCGCGCGTGATCGAGTTCAACGTCCGCTTCGGCGATCCGGAGACCGAAGCGCTGATGCTGCGCCTCGACGGGGATCTGGTCCCGCTGCTCGAAGGCGCGGCGCGCGGTGCGCTGGATCCCGCCCTCGCGCCGAGCTGGCGCGACGCGGCGGTGTGCGTCGTCCTGGCGTCCGGAGGTTATCCCCGCGCGTACGAGACGGGGTTCCCGATCACCGGCATTGCCGAGGCGGAGAGCGACTCCGACGTCGTGGTGTTCCACGCCGGTACGCGGCGGTCTGGTCCTGCGGAGGGCTCAGCCACGGACTTCGTCACCGCCGGCGGCCGCGTGCTCGCCGTGACCGCGCGCGGTGTCGACGTCGCCGAGGCGCAGCGGCGCGCATACGCGGCCTGCGATCGCATCCACTTCGACGGCATGCAGCGGCGTTGCGACATCGCCGCGCGCGCGCTCGGCTCGTGAGGGCGGCTGCATTGGCGAGCTCTGCCGGCGAGCCTGCACGCGATACGAGCGCCGAAGCCATCGCGGCGGCGGTGGTGTACGTCCGAGCCGGAGGCCTGTTGGCGTTCCCGACCGAGACGGTCTGCGAGACGGTCTGGGGCCTCGGCGCCGATGCGCGCTCGCAGGCCGCGCTCGACCGCCTCCGTCGCTGGAAGGGGCGCGACGATCGTCAGCCCATTTCGGTGTTGGTGACCGACGCCGAGGCGCCGGCCGCGCTCGGCGCGCCGCTGACCGGCGCCGCGCGGCGACTCGCAGACGCGTTCTGGCCCGGCCCGCTGACGCTCGTCGTGCCGGCGACGCCTGGCGTCTTTGCACCGGGCATCGCGCGCGCGGACGGCGCTGTGGGGCTGCGCTGCTCTCCGCATCCGCTCGCCGCGGCGCTCGTCGCCGCGCTGGCCCGCGTCGGCGTGGGGCCGCTGACGGCGACGAGCCTCAATCGCCACGGCGAGCCGCCGGCGCGCACGCGCGCGGAGGCCACCGCGCTGTGTCGCGGCGCCGAGGCGCCGCGCTGTCTCGACGGACCGGCAGACGCCCTGCCGTCGCCCGGCGCCGGCTTGCCGAGCACCGTCCTCGACTGCACCGGCGCCCAGCCGGTGGTGCTGCGCGCCGGCGCGATCGCGCCGGCCGAGCTCGAAAGCGTCCTAGACGAACGGATCCTCGACCAGGAGATCGCCAAGCCGTGACCGACGTCCGCCCGTTCCGCGCGCTGCGCTACGACTCCGCGCGCGTCGAGCTCGACCGTGTGATCGCTCCGCCGTACGATGTGGTGACGCCCGAGGAACGCGCGTTCTACTGGGAGCGCGACGCACACGGTGCGGTCCGGCTGGAGCTGACGCGCGATCCCGACGCCGAGGCGACGACGGACTACCGGGACGTCGCCGCGACGATCGCTGCGTGGCAACGCGAGGGCGTGTTGCGGCTCGATGCCGAGCCGGCGCTCTACGCGCTGCGCCAGCGCTTTCCGGGTCCCGACGGCGAGACCAGAGTTCGCGAAGGGTTCTTCGCGGCGCTGCGGCTCGAGCCCTACGAACGGCGGATCGTCCGCCCGCACGAGCGCACACTCGCGGGGCCCAAGGCCGATCGGCTGAAACTGCTGCGCGCGACGCGGGCGAACCTATCGCCGATCTTCCTGCTCTACGAGGATCCGGAGCAGGCGCTGACCGCGTTGCTGACTGGCTGGCTCGATGCCGGCCCGGCTGTCGAAGGAGTCGAAGGAGTCGAAGCGGTCGAAGCGGTCGAAGCGGTCGAGGCGGTCGAAGCGGTCGATGCGGCCGGCGTCCATCACCGCATGGTGGCAATCCGCGACGCCGACGCCGTCGCGCGCATCCAGTCCTTCCTGGCCGATCGGCCGGTCGTGATCGCGGACGGCCACCATCGCTACGAGACCGCGCTGGGATACCGGGATGACCAGAGGGCGTCCGCGGGCGGGGCTGCCGGCGGCGACGCGCCGGGTCACGACTTCGTTCTCGCGTACCTGGCCGATGCCTATGCGCCGGGCAGCCTGTTGCTGCCGATTCATCGCGT
>CAYOHN010000048.1:4742-16230 GCA_964403735.1 uncultured Spirochaetales bacterium
CCGTCCCGGCGCCCGACGACGCGACGTGGCGGGCCCGGCTGCCCGGCTGGAGCGAGCGGCGGATCCCGTGCGCGGATCTCGACGCGCTGCCAGCGTTGCTCGCCGAGCACCTGGCGCCGCTGGCCGCGGCCGAGCAGGCGTTCGTCGCCGACGACGGCTCGGGCGTGCTGCGTCTCTTCTCCCGGCCGCGCCGGTCGCACGGCGTCGCCGCGGACGCCGATGCCGAGATCGGCACCCGCGTCCTCCATACCGAAGTGCTCGAAGGCGTGTTCGGCCTCGATGACACCGCCGTGCGTGACGGCGCCGTGGCGTTCCCCAAGAAGGCGCTCGAAGCCGCTCGGGACGTGCGCGCCGGCGGCGGCACGGTGGCGTTGTATCTGAACCCGCTGCGCCCGGAGGACGTCTTCGCGGTGACGGCCGCCGGCGAGGTGCTGCCGCAGAAATCGACGTTCTTCGCGCCGAAGCTTCCGACGGGGCTGTGCTTCCGGTTGCTAGACGAAGAGCTAGACGACGAGCGCCCTGAGGAGTACACGTGACCCGCCGCGGTCGTCGCGAGCCGCGCCGCGTCGGCGACGTCATCGGCTCCGTTCTCGACGATCTCGGCCTCGAAGGCACGTCCGCGGTGCTGCGCATCGCCGAACGCTGGGAGGCGATCGTCGGCGCCGAGGTGGCTCGCCACTGCCAGCCCTCGCGGCTGCGCGGCCCCGTGCTGGAGGCGACGGTCGACACCAGCGTCTGGTGCCAGCAGCTCCAACTGCGCCAGCGCGAGATCCTCGCCGCGCTGCGCCGAGAACTCGGCCCAGAGGCGCCGTCTGAACTGTGGCTCCGGGTCGGCTAGGATCTTGGTTCCGCCCGCGCTGCCGGTTTCATGAGCATTGCGAGCGCCAAGAGCGAGCGCCAAGAGCGAGCGCCAAGAGCGAGCGCCAAGAGCGAGCGCCAAGAACGGAGGCCCCCATGCCGCACACTCGCGCACTCCAGAGACACGCCGCCCCGTCCCCCCACGCCCAGCACTGCGATTTCTGTGGCGCCGAGGCCACGACGGTCCGGCGCGTCGCGCTCGATCGCGACTACGACCGGCTCCAGCAGCCCCATCGCGAGCTCTACGGGTGCGGCCCGTGCTCGGAGCGCAAGGAGGGCCGCCGGCTCGGGCTGGTCCGCTGAAACGCCGCGTCCCGGCTCCATCTCCGCCGCCTCCCGCCGCCTCCCCGCGTCATCACGCCCTGGCCCGGGCCACCGGGTCGCCGCTCGAGGTCGACAAAAGGATCGAGATCCCGCGGCCTTGCCGCGTCCCGGGCGCTCCCCTAAGTTGCGCGACCGCTTCTCGAGCGACCGCCTCTCCCCGGACCCGACGGGATCCCGGAGAGCCGGAGCGCAGCTTTGCGGCAGCTCTCGTCGCTCGTTCGCTCCTTCCTCGTCCCTTTCTTCTGCTGGGAGTCCCTCCTCGATGGTGAAGTTCCGATGGTAAAGATCCGGCTCTCGCGCGTCGGCGCGAAGAAGCGCCCGTTCTACCGCGTCGTCGCGATCGATTCGCGGGCGCGCCGAGATGGCCGCCCGCTCGAGTTCCTCGGCACCTATGATCCGATCGCGAAGCCGAAGTCGATCGAGATCGAGACCGAGAAGATCGCAGCGTGGGTCGAGAAGGGTGCGCAGGTCAGTGACACCGTCGCCGCGTTGCTGCGCGAGCAGCGCCGGCGTCCGGCGCCCGCCGCGGCGACACCGGCGAGCTGAGGGGGACGACATGGCCGAACAGAGCGCCGCTGCCCAACTGGTCGAGTTCATCGCGAAGGCGATCGTGTCCGACGCCGACGCCATCAAGGTGCACGAGCCCGAGCCGGATCTGCTGGAGCTGGAGACCGCCCCCGACGATCGCGGCCGCGTGATCGGAAGGCAGGGGCGGATCGCGAAGGCGATGCGGGTGGTGGTGGCGGCGTCGAGGGACGGTGCCGATGCCCGAGTCGAAATCATCGACTAGCAGTCTCGGGTTCGCTGCAAGTCTGGTCCGAGGCGAACCGGTTCGAGCGAGGCCGGGCTCGGTGCGAGAGGACAGCGTGCGTGCGGACAGCGTCGGCGAAGGCCGCGAAGCTGCCAGCCGCGTCGTGCTCGGGAAGGTGATCGGAGCGCACGGGACGCGCGGCGAAGTGCGGGTGGCGATCTTCGGCGACGGGCCGGTCAACCTGTTGCGCGCGCCGGAGCTGTTCCTGGGGACGTCGCCGGAGCACGCGGATCGGATCGCGAAGGAGCGGGTCGTGAAGGTACAGAGCGCGGTGGCGGAACGGCCCGGCGAGGTTCGTCTGACACTGCAAGGAGTCGACAGTCGAGAGGCGGCGCAGGCGCTCGCGGGCCTGCACGTGAGCGTGGAGCCGCGCCACCTGGAGCCGCTCCCGAGTGGGGAGTTCTACTGGTATCAGCTGGTCGGTTGCGCGGTGGAGGCGCACGACGGGCGCGCGCTCGGAACGGTCCGGGCGCTACTCGAGACGGGGGCGCACGACGTCCTCGTGGTGGAGGACGCAGACGGGCAGGAGGTGTTGCTGCCGACCGCGGGGGATCTCCTGCGCGAGGTGGATGTCGCGCGGAGACGGATCGTCATCGAGGTGCCGGACGGTCTTCTCGACCCCCTCTAGATCTCTAGAACCAGAAGCTAGAACTGGAAGTCTTTGGAGCGAGGCCGCGGCGTGCGCATCGATGTCGTGACGATCTTTCCAGAGCTGTTCGAGCCCTTCCGGACGACGGCGCTGCTCGGAGCGGCCTGTGCACAGGGGCTCGTGGAGATGCGCAGCTACGACCTCCGGAACTGGACCCGGGACCGACACCGGACGGTGGATGACACGCCGTACGGCGGTGGCCCTGGGATGGTGATGAAACCCGAGCCTCTGGTCGAAGCGATCGAGGCGCTGGCGGGAGCGAAGCAAGGAAACGACGCAGAGGGAACGAGGAGAACGGCCCGGGTCCTGTTGTTGTCGCCGCAGGGGCGGCGACTCGATCAGGCGCGGATCGAGGAGTTGGCACGGGAGTCCCATCTGGTGCTCGTGTGCGGGCGTTACGAAGGGGTCGATCAGCGGGTGATCGATCTGGCCGTGGACGAGGAGGTTTCGATCGGAGACTACGTGTTGGCCGGCGGAGAGCTGCCGGCACTGGTGCTGATCGAGGCGGTGACGCGGCTGCTGCCCGGCGTGATGGGCAACCCGGCGTCCGCCGAGACCGAATCCTTTCAACACGGGCTTCTGGAGGGGCCGCAGTACACGCGGCCTGCGAACTACCGGGGATGCGAAGTCCCCGCCGTGCTTCGATCGGGCGACCACGCAGCGGTGGCCCGTTGGCGAGCCGAACGGGCTCGAGAAACGACCAACCGGCGACGGCCCGACCTGCTCGGGGCCGGACGCGGAGAGGAAACACGATGAACCGGCTCGATGGACTCGAACAGCCCTCGATTCGCAACGACCATCCCCCGTTTCGTCCTGGCGACACGCTGCGCGTGAACGTCCGGGTGAAAGAGGGCGAGAAGGAACGCATCCAGGTGTTCGAAGGCGTGTGCATCCGGCGCCGCGGGCACGGGACGTCGGAGTCCTTCACCGTGCGCAAGGTCTCGTACGGCGTCGGTGTCGAGCGGATCTTCCCGGTCAACGGGCCCGTCGTGGAAAAGGTCGAGATCCGCAGCCGCGGGCACGTGCGCCGCTCTCGCCTGTACTTCCTGCGCGAGCTGCGCGGCAAGAAGGCCCGGCTGCGTTCGAAGATCCGGGATCTCTCGGCGCTCGCGGCGCCCGCGGTCGTCGAGGAGGCGCCCGAGCCGGAGGTCGGCGAAGCCGCCGAGGCGGTCGCGGCCGAGTCGACCCAGGCGACCGACGCGGCCGACGCGGCCGCGTCGAACGACTCGACCGACGCGGCCGAGTCGGCTGAATCGGCCGAAGGGACCGAGGAGAGCGGCAAGGCCGAGTGACGTTCGGGGCCGCCTCTCCGTCGGCGGGCGGAGCGCCGGCGCGGACGGCCTCAATCGCTCGCGTCGAACGCTGCCTCGATGTGGCGGATGGTCCAATCGCCCGTGGGTCCGCACTCGCAGGCGATGACATCGAAGCGGGCATGCCAGCCGGGTCGACCGTGGAGCGCGAGCCAGGCGCCGGCGCCGCGCACCAGCCGCGCGCGCTTGCGCGCATCGACGGCTTCTTCGGGCGGCCCGGTGGTGCGCGAGCGGCGCGCCTTGACCTCGATGAACGCCACCTCGCGCCCGCGCAGGGCGACGAGATCCAGCTCGACGCGGTCCGCCCGGACGTTGCGCGCCAGCACGCGCCAGCCGCGCGCCGTCAGCCACGCGGCGGCGCGGTCCTCTCCCTCGACGCCGAGCGCGCGCCGGCCGCCGTCATTGGGCGGAACTCCTTCGGGCATCGGGAATCCGTTGCGGAACCGGTCGGGCGAGAGTCCGAACGTAGCGTACCCCCCGCTACCCTCTCCCCGCCATGACCGAAGCTCCGAGCGGCTCGCTGTTCGTCGTCGCCACGCCGATCGGGAATCTCGAGGACGTGACGCTGCGCGCGCTGCGCGTGCTGCGCGAGGTCGGGCTGGTGCTCGCCGAGGACACGCGGCGCACGCGCATCCTGCTCGAACGCCACGGCATCGCCGCGCGTCCGGTCTCCTTGCACGCGCACAACGAGGCCGCCCGCTGCGACGAGGTGCTGGCGGCCCTCGCGGACGGCCGGAGCGTCGCCCTCGTCTCCGATGCCGGGACGCCGCTGGTCTCGGATCCGGGCGAACGGCTGGTGGCTGCGGCGATCGAGGCCGGCTACGCCGTCGTGCCAGTGCCGGGCGCATCGGCAGTGCTGGCGGCACTGGCGGCGTCGGGTCTGCCGCCGCTGCCGTTCGCGTTCGTCGGCTTCCCGCCGCGGCGCGCCAGCGCGCGGACGGCGCTGTTCAGCTCCTACCGCGGCCGGCCCGAGACGCTGGTGTTGTTCGAGTCCCCGCATCGAACCGCCGCCACCCTGCGCGCTCTGGCGGACGCGTTGGGCGAGCGGCGCGCGTGCGTCGCGCGCGAACTCACCAAGGTGCACGAGGAGCTGGCGCGCGGAACGCTCGGCGAGCTGGCCGAGCGCTATCGCGAGGGCGCGCGCGGCGAAGTGACGATCGTCGTCGCCGGCGCGACCGCCGATGGGGCGCACGAGGGCGCCCGCGCGCAGGCGCCGGTGGATCTCGAAGCCCGCATCGCCGAACTCGCCGCCGCCGGCCACAGCACCCGCGACATCGCCACGCGCCTCGCCCGCGAGACCGGACTCCCCCGCCGCCACCTCTATGGCCTCGCGTCGAGAAACGGGCCGTCAACAAAGGGGCCGGGTTGAAACGTCAACTTTTCCGGCCGGCCGGAAAAGTTGACGTTTCAACCCGGCCCCTTTGTTGACAGCAGCTCGAGCAGGGCGGCTTCGTCGAGGACGGGGACGTCGAGTTCCTGCGCCTTCGCGAGCTTCGAGCCGGCCTCGGCGCCGGCGACGACGAAGTGCGTCTTCTTCGAGACCGCGCTCGTCACCTTGCCGCCGGCGGCCTCGATCCGGCGCCTGGCTTCGTCGCGCGTCAGCGAGTCGAGACTGCCGGTCAGCACGAAGGTTTTGCCGGCCAGCGGCCCCTCGCCGCGCGGGCGCCGTTCGCTGCGCGGCCAGTGCACGCCGAGCGCGACCAAGCGCACCACCTCGGTGCGGTTGCGTGGATCCGCAAAGAATCGCACCACACTCTCCGCGATCGTCGGGCCGACCCCGTCGATCGCCTCGAGCTCCTCCTGCGGGGCCGCCATCAGCGCGTCCAGGTCGCCCCCGACGTGCGCGGCCAGCAGCTCCGCGACGCCCTCGCCGACGTGCCGGATCCCGAGCGCGATCAGGAGGCGCGCCAGCGTCGTGTCCTTGGCGCGCTCGATCGCCTCGACCAGCTTGCTCGCCGACTTCTCGGCCATCCGGTCGAGCCCGGTCAGCAGCTCGGCATCGAGCGCGAAGACGTCGGACACGCGCTGCAGCCGGCCCGCCGCTACCAACTGCTCGATCCGCTGCTCGCCGAGCCCCTCGATGTCGAGCGCTGTGCGCCCGGCCAGGTGCCGCAGGTTGTTCTTCAGTTGCGCCGGGCAATCGAGGTTGGGACAGCGCGTCACCGCCTCGCCCTCGAGGCGGACCACCGCGGCGTGACACACGGGACACTTCGCCGGCATCTTCCAGCGCCGCGCGCCGCGCGGCCGCTTGCTCGGCACCACCGCGACGATCTGCGGAATCACATCGCCGGCGCGCTGGACCACGACGGTGTCGCCGACGCGGACGTCCTTCCGTTCCACCTCGTCCTGATTGTGCAGCGACGCGTTCGACACCGTCACGCCGCCCACGAACACCGGCCGCAGCTTTGCTACCGGCGTCAGCGCTCCGGTCCGCCCCACCTGCACGTCGATCGCCTCGACGACGGTCGTCTCCTGCTGCGGCGGAAACTTGAACGCAACCGCCCAGCGCGGCGCGCGCGGCAACGTCCCCAGCTCTTCCTGAAGCGAGAGCCGGTTCACCTTGAATACGGTGCCGTCGATGTCGATCGGCAGCGTCGCACGCGCTTCCTCCATCCGCGCGTGATACGCGAGCGCCGCGTCGGCATCCGGGCAGAGTTCGCAGTCCTCGCTCACGGGGAAGCCCCAGGAGCGCAGCAGCGCGAGGACGCCGGTCTGGGTATCGACACGCCTCGGTCGGCCCTCCGCCAGCGCATACGCGCGGAACTCCAGCGCGCGAAGCCGGTCCGTATCGACGTCGTCCTTCTGGCGCAGCGAGCCGGCGGCCGCATTGCGCGGGTTCACGAAGGCTTCGGCGCCGCGCTCGAGCCGCTGCCGGTTGAGCGCCTCGAACGCGTCTCGCGGCAACACGACCTCGCCGCGCACCGATGCGCGCTCGGGCGGCTCGGCGCACGCGAGCCGAGCGGGAATCGTCGACACGAGCCGGATGTTGCCCGTCACGTCCTCCCCGGTCCGCCCATCGCCGCGCGTCGCGGCGGCGACCAGGGCGCCCCGTTCGTAGACCAGCTCCAGCGCCGCGCCGTCCAGCTTCGGCTCGCCGGCGTACTCGACCGGGTCTTCCGTCTGAAGCAAGCGGCGGACGCGTTCGTCGAACGCGCGAAACTCCGCCTCGTCCATCGCGTTGTCGATGCTCAGCATCGGTACCCGATGGACGAAAGGAGCAAAGCTCGCCGGGGACGAAATCGCCGGGGACGAAATCGCCGGGGACGAAATCGCCGGAGGCCGGGCGGGAACGGGGGTGGCCAGTTCGGAAACGCTCGTTCCGGCGGCACCAGCGTCCGCCGGCGATGGTTCGGAACCGACGGCCTCTGGAACTACACCTACTCGACGTGTCGGCGAGTCGGGCCGAATCTTCTCCGGGTGGGCGGCTTCGAGGGCGCGCAGCTCTCGGAACAGGCGGTCATACTCGGCATCCGAGATTTCCGGCCGATCCTCGAGAAAATACAGGCGATCGTGATGCCGGATCGCCGCCATGAGCCGCTCGATCCGCTCGTCGACCGACCGACCGGAATCTCCGGAATCTCCGGACTCCCCGGTGTCCCCGGCGTCCCCGGCGTCCCCGGAGTTCTCGGAGAGAATTTCCTTTCGGCGGCCCGATGTCATGGCGATCCCCACGGGCCTTTTCCTTCAAGACGGAAAGGAAACCCGGCGATGAGACGGGTAGCCCGCGCAGGTGTCTCGAACCATCCCTCGCCGCTCGATGAGTCGACGGCGCCCGGCGCGGGCGCGGGGAGAAGGACTGTCGTGCAGGACCCCAGTGAGGACGCGCCGAGTGATGAAGAGCTGCGCCGGTTGTTCGACGCCATCGGCGAGGGCCTCGTGCTATTGCGGGGGGGGCACGTAGTGTGGGCGAATGCCGCTCTGGCCCGGATGACCGGGGCCGGTGCCGCGAAGGATCTCGTCGGCCTCGCGCTCGGAGATCTGCTCGCCGACGCAGGGGAGGGCGTGCCGGGCGCCGGGTCCGACGGTCCCGTCCGTTGCCGTTTGTTGCGAGCGGGGCTCGAGGCCCGAGCGGTCGTCGTCGAACCGGTTTCTCGAGCCGGAGCTGGAACCGAAGCCCGGACTGGAACTGGACCTGGACTTGGAACTGGAACCGGAACCGGAACCGGAACCGAAGCCCGAGCCGGGACCGCAGCCGCAGCCGCAGCCGCAGCCGGAAGCGGGATGCCGGGGGATCTGGCGCTGCGCGTGCGGGACCTGACGGATCTGCACACGCTCGAGTCCGAGGTGCTGCGCACCGGCCGCGCGCTGCACGAAGCCAACCGGGCGCTGGCGGCGCTGCGCGAGCGTACGCGCGGCGAATCCGCCGAGCGCGAGGAACTGCTGACCGTCGTCAGCCATGAGCTGCGCACGCCGTGCACTGTGATCCAGGGTTACAACCGGCTGCTGCTGTCCGGGCGTTTCGGCGAGTTGTCGGACAAGCAGCGCTACTTCCTCGAGGAGAGCCAGAAGAGCTGCCAGCGGCTCAACACCTTCATCGGCAACTTGCTCGAGACCGCGCGCCGGGGCCTGGCCGTGGGCCCGCTCGAGGTGGCCGAGGCGCCGCTGGCGCCCATCGTCGAGAGCGTGGCGCGGCAGCTCGGGCCCCTGCTCGAAGAACGCCGTTTGCGCATCGATCTCGCGCTGGCGCCGGAAACGCCGCGTGCGCGCTTCGATCCGCCGCGCATCGAGCAGGTTCTCACCAACCTCATCGGCAACGCGCTCAAGTTCGCGCCGGCGGACAGCGCCGTCGAGGTCACGCTGGGCGCCGTCGAACGCGGCGGACGACGCTTCGCCGAGATCGCCGTGCTCGACGCCGGCCCCGGCGTCGACGCGCGCGACGGCGAGCGCATCTTCGAGCCGTACGTGCAGGCCGGCGACACGCGACGGGCCGGTGGCCTGGGCCTCGGCCTGGCGATCTGCCGGCGGATCGTCGAGGCGCACGGCGGCCAGATCGGCGTCAAGCCGCGGACCGGCGGCGGCAGTCGCTTCGCGTTCACGCTCCCCACGGTCGGGTCCAGCGCAGTCGAGTCCGGCACGGCCGATCCCGGCACGGCCGATCCCGGCACGGCCGATCCCGGCACGGCCGATCCCGGTACTGTCGCGCCGAATGCGGCCGGGTCGAACGAGGCCCGGCCCGGAAGCGGCGCCGGGGCGGTGGCGTAGCGCATGAGTTCGGCACCTCGCGTGCACCCGAGTGAGCGGCCGTGGCGAGTCCTCGTCGTCGACGACGCCGAAGGCATCCGCACGTATCTCGCCAACCTGCTCGAGGTGTTCGGTTACCACGTCGACACCGCCGAGGATGGACGCAGCGCGCTCGCGCTCTTCGAGGGCGGGGCGGCGCCCGACGTCGTCCTGATGGACGTCATGATGCCCGGCATCGACGGCATCGAGACCCTGCGCCGGCTGCGCGAGCGCGATCCCGAGGTCCCGGTGGTGATGCTCTCGGTGGTCGGCAAGGCCAGCACCATCGTCCAGGCGTTGCAGCTCGGCGCCGTCGACTACCTGAACAAGCCCTTCGAGGAGGAGGAGCTCGAGGCCACGCTGCGCAAAGTCCTCGAACGGCGCTGCCTCGAGGAAGAACGCAAGCGCCTGCTCGCCGAGCTCGAGCACGGTCACCGCGGTGCCGTCTGGGACGGGGCCGCGATGAAGCGCGTGCGCGCGCTCCTCGACCAGGTGGCTCCCGTGAACGTCACCGTCTTGATCCAGGGGGAGAGCGGTGTCGGCAAGGAAGTCGTGGCGCGTGCGCTGCACGACGCCTCGCCGCGCAGCAAGCACACCTTCGTCAAGGTCAACTGCGCCGCCCTCCCCGAGGATCTGCTCGAGAGCGAGCTCTTCGGCTACGAGCGGGGAGCCTTCACCGGCGCCGTCTCGCGCAAACCCGGCAAGTTCGAAGTGGCGGATCAGGGCACCATCTTCCTGGACGAGATCGGCGAGATGAGCGCCGCCCTCCAGGCGAAGCTGTTGCAAGTGCTGCAGGACGCCACCTTCTCGCGGCTCGGTGGCAACCGCGAGATCCAAGTCGACGTGCGCGTGATCTGCGCGACGCATCGCCCGCTCTTCCAGATGGTCGCGGCCGGTACGTTCCGCGAGGACCTCTATCACCGGCTCAACGTCGTCGACATCCAGGTTCCGCCGCTGCGCGAACGCCGCGAGGAGATTCCGCTGCTCGTCGAGACCTTCTTGCACCGCTTCGCGCTCAAGTACGGCAAGGCGCCGCGCCCGGCCACTGCGGCGCTGATGCGCGCGTTCGACCGCTACCCGTTCCCCGGCAACATTCGCGAACTCGAGAACATGGTGAAGCGCGTCGTCGTTCTCGAGGGCGAGCAGCCCGTGCTCGAGGAGCTGTTGACCGGACAGCGCGTCCGCCGCGGACCGAGTCGACTCGCCGGCCTCATCGACGAGCTGGCCGAAAGCGCCGGCGACGTCCCGCTGAAGGAAGTCGGCCGCCTCGCCGCGCTGGAAGCCGAGAAGGAAATGATCGAGAGCATCCTCGCCCGCACCGGTTGGAACCGGAAGAAAGCCGCCACGCTGCTCGGCGTCTCGTACAAGACGCTGCTGCAGAAGATTCGCGAGTGTGGGCTGGAGGAGCCGGTGTAGCTGCGGGGCTGCGAAGGTCCCGGACTGCGGTCCGGACTGCGGTCCGGACCCGCGTTGGCTGCTGCGATGGCGGACGAGAGGGCGATTCGTGGGGTGATCGACACGTGAGATCACGGCAGGTCTCGGAGCTGCACGACCTCGAGACCGGGGATGCTCGGCAGTCTTCGATCGTTCGTGACCAAGGTGGTCGATCGTGTCGACAGGCCCGCGGCCAGTTGGAGCGCATCCGGCGTGCCAACACCGTGCGCCGCACGAAGCTGGGCTGCTGCGTGTAGCTGCTGTCGATCGATGTCGACCAGCCAGAGGTGCGCGGAGCGGGTGAGTAGATGCTCGTATCGCTCTGCCAACGCGACCTCGCCCGCTCGATCGGGAACCACCAGCACCTCGAGCAGCGTGATCGCAGAGGTCACGATCTCGATTCCACCGCGGTCGACCGCGTGGAGGAGAGGTTCGATTCGCGATAGGTACGCCGGGTTCTCTTCGATCCAATAAATGAAGATCACGGTGTCGAGCGCGATCGGCCCTTCGCCGAGCGCTTCGATCACTCCCACGAACCCCGTTCCGTCGCGACGTGCTCCGCTGCGTCCACGTCGGTCCACACCTCTTTCCCGAGTCCCCGGAGCTCGAGCAGGGACACGGACTCCGGTTCCTTCAGCACCTCACTCACGAGTGCGCGACCTCCTGAGCGATCGATCGATGGTTCGCTCGGGCGCGCTCGCGGAGTCGTTCGTAGAGGAGATCGGGGAATTTCTTGATGTTGAGCGTGGCCATAGCGCCTCCAGATAGGAGGCATTTAGAGGCATTTAGGAGGCATTCGGGGTCGATTTCAAGTCGACCCGCAACGAGGCCGGGATCGAGGTTTCGGTCGTCTCCTCCGGTTCACCGGTTCACCGGTTCACC
>CAYOHN010000049.1:0-16167 GCA_964403735.1 uncultured Spirochaetales bacterium
GGTCACCCTCCCCTGCCGAGGAGGACCCGGCAACGATGGAGAGCGAGATTCTGAGTGAGCACGTGGTGATTCCCGTCGACGGGAGCGGCATGAAGGCGTACCTGGCGCGTCCGGCGCAGGGCGGGCCGCATCCCGCGGTGATCGTGTGGATGGAGATTTTCGGTGTGAACGTGCACATCCGCGACGTCACCGAGCGCGTCGCGCGGGAAGGCTACGTGGCGCTCGCGCCGAACTTCTTCCACCGGACCGCGCCGGACATCGAACTCGGCTATGACGATGCAGGGATGGGCGCCGGCATGACGGAGCTGCAGAAGCTGCACGCGGACCAGATGATCGCCGATGCGCGCGCCGCGCTGGCCTGGCTGCGCGACCGCAACGATGTTCGCGAGGATCGCATCGGCGTGATGGGCTTCTGCATCGGCGGGCACATGACGTACCTGACCGCCGCGGAAACGGACGTGGCCGCGGCAGCGAGCTTCTACGGCGGCGGCATCGCCGCGCCGGAGGGTCCCGGCGGCGGTCCGTCGACGCTCGAGCGGACCAGCAAGATCCGCGGTCACATCCTCTGTCTGTTCGGCGCGCAGGACGGGATGATCCCGCAGCCCCAGGTGGACGCGATCCGCAGCGCGCTCACCGACGCCGGGGTGAGTCACGAAGTGGTCGTCTACGATGGGGCCGACCACGGCTTCTTCTGCGACCAGCGCGCCACGTATCACGAGCCGTCCGCTCGCGACGCCTGGGAGCGCGTCAAACGCCTCTTCGCCGACCACCTGCAACGCTGATGTCAAGAAAGGGGCCGGGTTGGATTCGTCAATTTTTCCGAAGGAAAAATTGACGAATCCAACCCGGCCCCTTTCTTGACGCTCAGTGCGCGCCGACGTGGGGGGCGTAGTCGTCGAGCAGCGGGAGCACGACGTCGCGGGGAGCCGAGGGGAGCCGCAGGACCGTCTCGGTGACGCCGAGCGAGGCGTAGTAGTCGAGCTTCGCCGGGTCCGGGAGCACGCCCATCGGGACGACGTACAGGCTCGCGGGATCCCGGCCTCGCTCCTCGAACCGGCGGCGCAGTTCCGGCAGCGCCTGTTTCATGCCGGCGCCGCCGATCGGCATCCAGCCGTCGGCCCACTCGGCGAGATGTGCGGACAGCTTGGGGCCGGCGCCGCCGCCGAGCAGCACGCGCGGGCGCGGCTGCTGCACGGGCTTCGGCCACTGCCAGCTCGGCGAGAAGCGCACGTAGTCGCCGTCGAAGGCGGCCTCCTCGCGGCACCACAGCGCCTGCATTGCCAGCATCGTCTCGCGTACCTGTTCGCGACGCGTCGCAAAGTCGACCCCGTGATCGGTCATCTCCTCGCGGTTCCAGCCGAAGCCGACGCCGACGACGACGCGGCCGCCGGAGAGATGGTCGAGCGTCGCGATCGTCTTGGCGAGCGCGATCGGGTCGTGCTGGGCGACGAGTGCGATGCCGCTGCCGAGCCGGATCCGCGACGTGACGGTGGCGGCGGTCGCCAGGGCGACCCACGGATCGAGCGTGCGGCGGTATTCCTCGGCCAGCTCCGGCTCGCCGGTCGGCGGCGGCGTCATCCGGCTCGTCGGGATGTGCGTGTGCTCGGGCACGAACAGCGACGCGAAGCCGCGCGCCTCGGCTTCGCGCGCCAGCTCGGCCGGCGCCATCGATCGGTCGGTCGCGAAGATCGTGACGCCGAGTTCCATCGCGTGCCTCCGCCGCCGCGGACGACGCGGCCGCGGAGCGCGGGGTCGCCAGGCAGGACTGAAACACGTTACAATTTCGATCGAATTCGGGAAGGGCAGGGCCGACGGCGATGGCCAGCAATCCGCACGACGAGCCGCAGGCGGAATCCGAGGGCGCGGGGCCCGCGTCGCGCGCCGTCGACACCGACTACGCGCTCGCCGACCGCTACGCGCGCGAGACCGGGCGCGTCTATCTGAGCGGCGTCCAGGCGCTCGTGCGCTTGCCGATCGAGCAGCGCCGGCGCGACGCTGCGGCCGGCCTCGACACCGCGGGCTTCGTCTCCGGCTATCGCGGCTCGCCGCTCGGGACCTACGACCTGGCGCTGTGGGAGGCCAAGTCCGTTCTCGACGCCCATCGCATCCGCTTCGAACCCGGCGTCAACGAGGACCTGGCCGCCACGGCCGTCTGGGGCACCCAGCAGGCCGCCCTGCATCCCCAGCCGAAACACGACGGAGTCTTCGCGTTCTGGTACGGCAAGGGCCCCGGCGTCGATCGCTCCTGCGACGCGCTCAAGCACGGCAACTACGCCGGCACCAGCCGACACGGCGGCGTGCTGGTCCTGTGCGGCGACGATCCCGGCGCGCGCAGCTCCTCGATCGCGCACCAGAGCGAGCCGGCGCTGATCCACTGCGGCATCCCGATTCTGCATCCGTCCAGCGTCCAGGAGGTTCTGGACTTCGGCCTCTACGGCATCGCGCTCTCTCGCGATTCCGGCTGCTGGATCGCGATGAAGTGCCTGACCGACACGGTCGACAGCGCGCGCTCGGTCGAGGTCGGCCCGGATCGCGTCCGGATCGCCGAACCCGCTGATTTCGCGATGCCCGAGGGCGGGTTTCCGATCGCCTGGACCAACTACCCGCTCGCCGTCGAGCAGCGGCTGTACCAGCAGCGGCTTCCGGCCGTGCAGGCCCTCGTGCGCGCGAACGGCCTCGATCGCGTGGCATTCGGCGCCGACGCGCCCGGCGCCGCGCCCGCGTCCGGGCGCCGGCTCGGTATCGTCACCACCGGCAAGGCCTACCTCGATGTGCGTCAGGCGCTCGACGAGCTCGGCATCGACGAGCAGCGCGCCGCCGCGTTCGGGCTCGCGGTCTACAAGGTGGCACTGGTGTGGCCGCTCGAACCCGAGCGGGCGCGCGCGTTCTGCACCGGCCGCGACGACCTGCTGGTGATCGAGGAGAAGCGGCCGCTACTCGAGGAGCAGCTCGCCCGGCTGCTCTACGACGAGCCATCGCATCCGCGACTGGCCGGCAAGCGCGATGCCCACGGTGCGCCGCTCGTTCCGGCGGAGGGCGAGCTGGCGCCGGTCGCCGTCGCCGATGCGATTCGCCGCTGGCTCGAGCACTGCGCGCCGGATCTGGCAGCGATGCTGCGGCCGCGGCAGGAGGCGCCGGTCTCGGAGGCGCCGGCCGCCGGCCTCGTCCGGCTCCCGAGTTTCTGCTCGGGCTGCCCGCACAATACGTCGACGGTCGTGCCCGAGGGCTCCGTCGCACTCGGCGGGATCGGTTGCCACGGGATGGCGGTGTGGCTGCCGGAGCGCCGCACGCTCGCGGTGACACAGATGGGCGGCGAAGGCGCCAATTGGATCGGCCAGGCGCCCTTCGTCGAAACGCCGCACATCTACCAGAACCTCGGCGACGGCACCTACTTCCACTCGGGGCTGCTGGCGATCCGCGCCGCCGTGGCCGCCAACGTGAACATCACGTACAAGATCCTCGCGAATGGCGCCGTCGCGATGACCGGCGGCCAGCCGATCGATGGCGAGCCGCTGCTGGCCGGCGAAATCTCGGTGCCGGCGATCGCGCGGCAGCTCGCCGCTGAAGGCGTCCGGCGCATCGCCGTCGTCGCCGATGACCCGGGTCGCCATCCGGACGGCGTGTTCCCACCCGGTGTCACCGTATCCCCGCGCGAGGAGCTGGACCGCGTACAGCGGGCGCTGCGCGACGTCCCCGGCGTGACGGCGCTGATCTACGACCAGGCGTGCGCCGCCGAAGCGCGCCGGCTGCGCAAGCGGGGCGAGTTCCCGGATCCGGATCGCCGCGTCGTGATCAACGAGCTCGTCTGCGAAGGCTGCGGTGACTGTTCGGTGCAGAGCAACTGCATCTCGATCGAGCCCGTCGAGACCGAGTTCGGCCGGAAGCGCCGGATCCACCAGTCTTCGTGCAACAAGGATTACTCGTGTCTGCGCGGCTACTGCCCGAGCTTCGCGATCGTCGAGGGCGGCCGGCTGCGCAAACAGGCTGCGATGGGGGCAGACCCAGGCGGAGACGCGCTCTTCGCCCAGCTTCCCGAGCCGGTCCCGGCCGACACCGCGCGGCCCTTCGACGTGCTGGTCACCGGCATCGGCGGCAGCGGCGTCGTCACGGTCGGAGCCCTGCTCGGGATGGCGGCCCACCTCGAGGGCAAAGGCTGCTCGGTGCTCGACGTCACCGGGCTCGCGCAGAAGAACGGGCCGGTGACGAGCCATGTGCGCATCGCCGATCATCCCGAAGATCTGTACGCAACCCGCATCGCCGCCGGCAACGCCCATCTGGTCCTTGGTTGCGACATCGTCGTGACCGCCGGCGCCGAGCCGCTCTCGCGGATGGCGAAGGGCCGGACCACGGCGATCGTGAACACCCACGTGGCGCCGACGGCGGACTTCGCGATGCACCCGGATCTGGATCTGTCGCCCGCGCGCATGGAGGCGACGCTCCGGGCGGCGGCCGGGGACGACGGTTGCACCTTCGTCGCGGCCACCGGCCTCGCGACGGCGCTGCTCGGCGATGCGATCGCCACCAATTTGTTCCTGCTGGGCATGGCGCTGCAGCGGGGGCGCGTCCCGGTGAGTCTTGCTGCGCTCGACCGCGCCATCGAGCTGAACGGCCGCGCTGTCGCGATGAACCGCCGTGCGCTGGCGTTCGGGAGACTGGCGGCCGTGGACCTCGAAGCGGTGCAGCGTCTCGCACGCGGACGCGACACCGGGTCCGAACGCCCGCCGAGCGACGACACTTCCCTCGAACGCCTCGTGGCTCGCCGCGTCGAGTTCCTGACCGCCTACCAGAACGCCGGCTATGCCGCGCGTTACCGCGCGCTCGTCGAGCGCGTGGCCGAACGCGAGCGGACCGTCTGCGGCGAGCCGCTCGCGCTGGCCCCCGCCGTCGCCCGCTACGCCTTCAAGCTGATGGCGTACAAGGATGAGTACGAGGTCATGCGGCTCTGGAACGATGGCAGCTTCGCCGCGCAGCTCGCCCGCGAGTTCGAGTCGTGGGATCGGGTCTCGGTGCAGCTCGCCCCGCAGATCGCGAATCCTCGCGATCCCGACACCCGCCGTGCGCGAAAGTGGTCGATCGGGCCGTTTCCGATGCGCATGCTCGGCTGGCTGTCGCACCTGCGCTTCCTGCGCGGCACGCCGCTCGATCCGTTCGGCTGGACGGCGCACCGCCGGAGGGAGCGGGCCCTGGTCCGCGAGTACGAGACGACGCTCGACGAAGTGCTCGCCGGGCTGTCGCCGGAGACCCGCGCACTCGCCGTCGACATCGCCAGCGTGCCGGAGGGAATCCGGGGCTTCGATCTGGTGAAGGAGCAGCACCTCGAGGCCGCACGCGAGAAGCAGCAGGAGCTGATGGCAGCGTTCCGGTTGCGGGCGCGGGTGGGTTCTGCCCGTCGAGCCTGAGGGACAGGTCGCGAGGATCCGCATCGTGCTCCGCTGCGCCCATGGTCTCGAAGTGCATCCGACGGGGCGTCCCCTGGACGTAGAAGACGTCGGCTCGTGCTGGCTGTGCGCGAGACGATCGCGCTGCTTCGCGCGGAATTCGATACCGTCAGGCTGCGCGTACCCGAGGCCTGGGAATCAGCGAGCAAGGGCGGGCGCTTCGCAAAGGGCACTCATTGAGCGAGATCCCCGTGTCCGACCCGCCTGCCGGGACCGATGCTGCGTCGACCACGCGGTCGCGCGTGTACGAGGCCGCCAAGCAGGCGCTCTACGAGAAGGGCTTCGAAGCGGACATCCACGACGTGATCGAGCGGGCAGGGGTTGGCGCCGGCACCGTGTATCGCCACTTTTCCGGCAAGGAGGCGCTGTTCCGCGCGGTCGCGCTGGAAATGGTCAACCGGACCCGCGACGAGTTCCTGGAGATCGCGACGAAGTGCACGGACGCGCGTGAGTGTATCTCGCGAACGATGGAGCTCGGGTTCCGGAATCTCCAGGACTACGGACAGCTCGCGATCGAGGTGTTCGCGGACCTGGTGCCGACCGAGTACGCGACCCTGTACAATCGGGCGGCCCTCGAGTCGTACTTTCACGCGCTCATCGAGCGCGGCATTCACCAGGGGCACTTCCGGAAGGACGTCGATGTCGAACACGCGGTCGGCGTCTGGTTCGCGCTGACGGCGCCGAGCGTGCTCGGCCGGATGCTCGGCCGGCACAGCGTCGAGGAGATCGCGCAGTCGACGACGCGCTTCTTCCTGGCCGGCCTCCGCGGGGACTGAGGGTCGTTCCAGCGGTCTCTCCGCGAGGCTATAATCGACCGGACACCCCGACGTGAAAACCGAACCGGGGCGGGAGGGACGCCATGCGGTGGCGACAGGGACGGCGCAGCCAGAACGTGGAGGATCGTCGGGGCGCGCGGCGACCGATGGGCGCGGGTGGAGCCCGCGGTGGCCTGCGGCTCGGCGGGGGCGGGCTCCTCCTGATGTTGCTGGTGCTGTGGCTCTTCGGCGCCGATCCGATGACGTTGCTGTCGATCCTTGCCGGCGGCGGCAACGGCTCCGTCACCGCGCAGGTTCCCGATGCCAGCTACGGCCCCGGCGGCCGGACACTGGAGCGCGGCGGGCCGGACGACGAAGCGGCCGACTTCGTCTCCGTCGTGCTCGGAGACACCGAAGACACGTGGACGGAACTCTTCGCCGAGCGCGGCCAGCGCTATGCGCCGCCGAGACTGGTGCTCTTCACCGACGTCGTGCGCTCGGCATGCGGGATGGCGCAGTCGGCGATGGGTCCCTTCTACTGCCCGGCGGATCAGAAGGTCTACATCGATCTCGGTTTCTACCGCGATCTGCGGGATCGTTTCGGCGCTCCCGGCGACTTTGCACAGGCCTACGTGATCGCCCACGAGGTCGGGCATCACATCCAGACACTGACCGGGGTCTCCCAGCAGGTCCAGCAGCAACGCGCGCGGGTGTCGCAGACGCAGGGCAACGCGCTGTCCGTGCGGCTCGAACTGCAAGCCGATTGCCTCGCCGGAGTCTGGGCCCATCATGCCGACCGCGCGCGCCAGATCCTCGAGGAGGGCGACATCGAGGAAGGCCTGCGCGCCGCGGCTGCGATCGGCGACGATCGCATCCAGCAGCAGACCCAGGGTCGTGTGGCGCCGGAATCCTTCACGCACGGCAGCTCGGAACAACGCGTCACCTGGTTCCGCCGCGGCCTCGAGACCGGCCGGCTCGACGCCTGCGACACGTTCGACGCGGAGCGCCCGTAGCGGCCGGGCCAGCCTGTCGGTCAACCGATTCCCGACTCGCGCGTTGTCCCCTGCAGCCAGGCGGCGCTCGTGCCGTCTGCCTTCACGGAGACGCAAATGAAGCTTCGAACCTTCGCTCTGATCGGGATTCTGACCCTGGGCCTCGCACCGGCCGCCGGCGCCTACGCCGACCGCGGGGACCGCGTCGACCACCGGCTCGACCGCCGCGGCGATCGCATCGACCACCGGCTCGACCGGCGCGGGGACCGCCTCGACCGCCGCTTCGAGCGACGGGCCGATCGGGCCGCCGAGCGGGGACACCCGTACCGCGCGGAGCGCCTCGACCGGAAGGGCAACCGGATCGACCACCGCTTCGACCGCCGCGGCGACCGTCTCGATCGCCGCTTCGACCGCCGCGGGGACCGCTTCGACCGGCGCTTCGACCGGCGCGCCGATCGACGTGGCCGTCGTTAGCCGTCACGATCCTGTGGCTGCCGCCGGCCGCGAGTGGCCGGCGGCACCAGCGGGCGGAGCAGGGGGGCGCTGCACGGCGTGGATCGACGGGAGGAACTCGATGGATTCCTCGCCGGCGCCGAGCGCCGCGCGTTCTACACCGCGCGGCTCGCGACCCGAAACTCCGACGACGCGCTCGACCTGGTGCAGGACGCGATGACGGCGCTCGTGTCCCGCTACGCCGATCGGCCGTCCGTGGAATGGGCGCCGCTGTTCCACCGGATCCTGCAGAACCGCATCCGCGACTGGTCGCGCCGCCGCGCGTTGCGGGATCGCTTTCGCGCGTGGCTCGGGACGCGGACGGACGCTCGCGAGGAGCGCGACGAGGATCCGATCCAGATGCTTCCGGATCGCTCGGCCGCGGGTCCGGCGGAGCTGGCCGAGCGTGCGGCCGTCGGCAGCGCCCTCGAATCTGCTCTGCGCGCATTGCCGCTGCGCCAGCGGCAGGCCTTCCTGCTGCGCGCCTGGGAGGGGTTCGACGTCGCAGACACCGCGCGCGCGATGCGCTGTTCGCAGGGCAGCGTCAAGACGCACTATTCTCGCGCCGTTCGGGCGCTTCGAGAAAACCTGGGAGACGATTGGCAATGATCGGCGATTTGCACGACCGAAGCGCTCGAGATCGACGGATCGCTCGTCGCGCCGCCCAGCAGCTCACGCGCGAAGCCGACGCCCTCGACGACGCCACGCGCGCGCGAATCCGCGCCGCGCGTCTGCGCGCGCTCGACGCCCTCGACGATCGACCGGCGATCACCGCCCCGACGCTCACCCGGTTCGGTGTTCCCGCCGTTGCAGCGATTGCCGCGACCGCCGTCGTGGTGATGCTGGTCGTCCCGCGCGGGAGCGCGCCCCCTCCGCCGGATCCCATCGCCGGCCTCGGCCTCGAGGACCTCGACATCCTCGCTGCCGGCGAAGACCTGGAGCTCTATGAACACCTCGAGTTCTACCGATGGCTCGAAACGAACGAGCCGATCTGAGCCCGCGGACGCGCCGCTGGAGCCGGCGACGCCGAGCCTCGAGCTGCTCGAATTCCTCGGAGAGTTCACCGGCGCCGACGGCGAGTGGATCGATCCGCTCGATCTGGAACCCGTCGACGCCGCGGAAAGTGAAGACGCCGGAGGCGCCGTTGACTAGACGATCCTTCCTGGCGCTGCTGTTCCTGTCATTGCTCGTGCGTCCGCGGCTCGCGAACGCCCAGGACTGGCACGACCTCTCGTCGGCCGAGCGCGAACTGCTAGCACCGCTCGCCGACCTCTGGGACGAACTCCCGCTGGAACGCCGCGAGCGGCTGCGGCGCGGTGCGGCCCGCTGGCAGCAACTCTCGCCGGAGCAGCGCGAACGCGCCCAGGCGCGGATGAAGCAGTGGCGGGAACTTCCACCGGAGCGACGCGAACGCATCCGCGAGCGCTACCGGCGCTTGCGCGACGCGTCGCCGGAAGAGCGGGAGCGGATGCGCCGCCGCCATCGCTGGTTCCGCGACCTGCCGCCGGAGCGACGCCGCGAACTCCGCGAACGTTGGCAGAATCTGTCGCCCGAGCAACGCGAACAGCTCCAGCAACGCCGACAGGAGCGCCGGGGACGGTAGGAGCGGGGACCTTCGTTCCGCGGCTCCATGCTGTTGACGATAGCGTCAACTGCGCATAGTCTGACACCATCTGGCCAAGGAGCTTCGCGCATGCCGTACGCCACGGGTCGCACGTTCTACGATGCCGACAGCCATCTGATGGAACTCTCGTCCTGGCTCGCGAACTACGCCGATCCGGGAGTCCGCGAGCAGATCCGTCCGCTCTTCCTCGGCGGTGCTGGAGCGCTCGCCGAGCGGGCCATTGCCGAGGCCGAAGCGCGGCGGGGCGATCCGGACGCGGCGCGTCGGCTCGAGCAGGAGTTGATGCACGCCAAGGGCTGGCGTGCCCTCGGCGCCTTCGATCCGGCCGAGCGGCGCCGCGCCCTCGATCTGCTCGGCTTCGACGCGCAGCTCGTGTTCAGCACCTTCGCGGCGACGCAGTTCGCCGGCACGGACCTCGAACTGCTCTACGGAGGCACGCGCGCGCACAATCGCGCGATGGCCGCGTTCTGTGCGGACGACCCGCGACTCATCGCGGTGGGCTTCGTTCCGTGGGCAGATCCCGAACGGACCCGGCGCGAAGCAGAGGAGGCGATCCGGCTCGGCTGCGGTGCGATCCTGGTGCCCTCGCATCCGCCGCGCGATCGATCCCCGTTCCATCCGGACTACCACCCGTTCTGGCGCCTGCTCGAGGAGAGCGGCGTGCCGTTCATGACGCACATCGGAGGCGGGGGTCGCCCCCTGCGGCCGGCCTTCCACGAGAACGGCAAGCCCCGAACGACGGACTTCCTGGGCGGCGGCGAAAACATTCGCTCGAAGGACTTCCTGGTCCTGCACAATCCGCCCGAGACGTTTCTCGGCTGCATGGTGCTGGACGGGATGTTCGAACAATTCCCGAAGTTGCGCGGTGGCTGCATCGAGCAGGGGGCGCTGTGGGTGGTGCCGTGGCTGCGGCGCCTCGACATCGCGCAGGCCACCTTCCAGCGCACGGAGCCCGCGCTGCACCTGCCGCGCCGGGCGTCGGAATTCGTACACGGACACCTGTGGTTCACGCCGTTGCCGAGCGAGCCCGTGGGCTGGCTGATCGAGCAGGCAGGAGAGGATCTGTTCCTGTTCTCGTCGGACTATCCGCATCCAGAGGGCGGGAGGGATCCCCTGCGACGATTCGAAGAGTCGCTGGTCGGTGTCTCCGAAGACGCCCGCACCCGGTTCTATAGCGGCAACTTCGCCGCGATGATGGGGCTCCCCGAGCCGGCCGCAGCACACGCCGGAGACGTCGCGCAACCGAGTTCGTAGCCGTTGCCGCGATTGCGGGCCGCCGGTCAGCGTGGGTCGTCCGGGGGACGCCTCCGGGAGACGGAGCCGTGCGCGGAGGGCTTCGCCTTCGGCTCCGGAACCGAGTTCTCGGCCGCGGGCGGCTCGTCTCGCAGCAGCAGACCGGATCCGGTGTCGCGCAGGATGCGTGCCACCAGCGCGGCGAGTTCCTCGAGGCCGTCGCTGCCGCGCCCGCGAAGACCGGTCGCGGCAGCGGCGAAGGATCCGAACTGCAGCCATCCCAGCATGCAGACGAGACCCAGCTCGGCGACTGCCCGGGCGTCGAGATCCGGATCGATGCGACCGCGGGACTGACGCTCTTCGATGTTGCGAACCATCGTCGCAACCCCTGGGAACGGATAGTCGGCCGGCAGGTCGATGACGGGATCCAGCAACGTGCGACTCAGCAGCCGCCAACTCGCTTGCGGGTCGGCGGCGGCTTTGCGCAGCGTCCGAAGCAGCTCCCGCGGCTCCTCCAACTCCGATAGCTCGGCAATGGTCGCGTCAGCACGCGCGCGCAGGGCCGCGTGCAGCAGCGCCTCCTTCGATCCGAAATAGCGATGGACGAGACCGTGATTGACGTCCGCCTCGTCGGCGATCTCGCGCAGCGTCACGACCGCGGGCCCTCGTTCGGCGAAGAGGCGCGCGGCGGCCGCGACGAGCGCCTTCCGCACCGCCTCCGGACCGCGCGCAGGGCGCCTCCGTCTGTGGACCCGGGCAGCCGGCTTCACGGATCTCCTCGTCGCGGTTCGATCGACCGAGAGCGGCGGTCGCCGTCCGCCCGGCCAAGAGGCTAGCCCGGCTGTCGATCCATCGTGGCGCTGCCTTCACGCTTCCCGCTGCGCCCGGGCGCCGGCGAATTTCCTTGACTCGAAGTAGTCTAGCGACTACAAAGTTAGTCAACGGACTACTCGGATCCACCCGGCCGGCCCTGCCGAGGGGCGGCGATCCTGTCCCCCCGAACTCCGGCGAGGCGAAGCCCGCTCGAGCCGCAAGGAGAGCCGTCGTGTCAGGACTCTCGATCGCGCTCCACTCTACCTCTGCACGCGTCCGTCCAGTGTCCCGGCCGTGGCCCGCTGCGATCGCGGAAATTCTCGGGCTCGCCGCGCTCGTTTTGGGCGTTGCCGCCTGTTACGAACCGCCGCACAACGAACAGCTGATGGCCTCCCCGTGGCCTTCCATGCATCGCAATGCCTATGCCCAGGCGAGTGCGCCCTTCGATGCGCCGACCGCAGCGGATTTCCTCGCGGGTCGCCTCACCAAGACGTTCGTCCCGCATCCGACCGAGGGAACCGATGGCGATGGCGGCGGCGTCTCGCCCTGGTCTCACGTCTCGACCCGATACCCGGACGGCTCCCGCGTGATCTGGCAAGCGAACCGGACGCAGGTCTGGAAGTCGATCCAGAACGGGGACACGTTCGAGGTCGTCGACAACTACAACCTCGTGGGTTCCTTCACGAACCTGCACTGGCAGCTGATCCTGCTCGCCAATCGAGAGGTGCTCGTCCTCGACAACGAGCGTCGCGCATTCTTCGTGTTCACCGATGACCCGATGGACCCGTGGTCGGAGATCGAGCTGGTTCGAACCGTTCCCGTCGACGCGACGCAGACGCCGGGCGATCTCACCGGGAAGTTCAACGTCACCTTCGATGGACATCTGGTCTACCTGACCCAGGAGGACTTCCTCGGCGCGATCCGGCTCTCGGACTGGAGCCTGGTGGCCGCCGGTCGGGCGCCGGAGGGCAGCTTCCACAACAACTTCACCATCGACGAAGCCGGCGGCATCTACGTGACGACTCCCACGCAGATGGTGAAGATGCACTGGGACGGAGCCGGATTTTCGATCGGCTGGGCCGTCGACTATGACTCGACCGGTCCCACCATCAACGGCACGTTCGGATCCGGAACCACTCCGACCCTGATGGGATTCCGGCCGCACGAGGACCGTCTGGTCGTGATTGCCGACGCGGGAATCCCGAGCCATCTCGTCGCGTTCTGGCGTGACGCGATTCCGCCGGAGTGGGGGGGAGTGCCGGGCTTCGAGGACCGGCCCCGCATCGCCGCCGTGCAGCCGCTCGCGACGATCGACCCCGCGGCGACCGGTTGGTCCGTCGAGAACTCGCTGGCCGTTCGCGGAGCCGATGTCGTCATCGCGCAGTACAACGGTCCCAGGCCCCAGCTTCTCGATGGATGCAGCGACGTGCCCGGAGTCGAGAAGCATCGCTGGAACGGTCGCGACCGTCGCTTCGAACTGGCCTGGGCCAATGCCGACGTCGCCATCAACTCGGTGCCCACGATGAGCGCCCGCACCGGTCTGGTGTATGGCGTGGGGTTGGTCGGCTGTACGTGGACCTTCCATGCGCTGGATTGGCAAACCGGGACGAGCGCCTTCTCGCTCCCGCTCGGCACCTCCAGCGACTGGGGGGACGGTGGCGTGGCGCAATCTCTCAGCGACGACTGCACCTTCACCTACGGAACCTTCAACGGGACGGCCCGCGTGGGGGTCGGGGATCCCGCTCGGCAGGCCCAGTGCCGCCGCCGCTACGACCGGCTCGGGCTTCACGAATGACGGTCTCCAAGGAAGCGGAGCACTCGGCATCATGAGTCCCGAACACTTCTTCATGATGCGCGGAGACGCGGCCAACGACTGGAACGTCAAACTCCTGGTGGCGCTCGTGACGGTCGGGGTCGTCGTCTACGACGTGCGCAAGCGCGGGCGTCTCGACCTCTTCTGGGTCCTGCTGATCAGTGCGATTTTCTGGGTCGGCCTCGAGGGATGGGGTCAGATCAACGGAGTCCGGATCCTGCAGGAAAAGAGTCTGCTCGGGATCGATGTGACCCCACATCGCTGGCTCACGCTCGTTCTGCAGGCGCTTTCCGAAGCGAGCTTCTGGATCGTCTGGCCGATGTTGATCGTCGACCGATTGCTGGCGGCAGAGGACAGCCGATCGCGCTGGCGCCTGTTGGCACTGTTCTGCGTCCCGATCGTGCTCTACACCCTCTATCTCTTGCCCTCCGCCCAGGAGCCGGTGATCGGCGCGCCCGATGCGTCGTCGCGCAGGCTGATGTTCACGACGGGCCAGATCATCGTCTGGGTCGCGGTGACCGTGATTCTCGGACTCTGGCTGCTCCGAAGCTCCGCGACGACGCGGCGACGGGCGTTGTACGTGTTCGTGTTGGTCGCGCTGCTCGGCTGCTACTGGCAGTTCAGTGCCTGGGTGCTGGGGGGCCGTTGGATCGAAGTCGGCAGCATCCGGCCGGACGCCTCCTTCGCGATCACCGGGCGCGCCTCGACCGCGGAGGAGATCACGTTGCTGCTCTACTGCGGGATCTTCGAGATCGGACAGATGTACCTGTTCTTCCTGGCTCTGGCGTATCTGTTCCGCCTGATCCGTCCGCAGCCCGGAGTCGCCTGAGACCAGCACCCCGTCGCATCGGAAGTCGCCCGCGGCAACCGTGCGGCGCTCGGACGGCTCCGGGCGCCAGGCTGGCCCACGCCGGTCGAAGTGAGCCTTTTCTCCCGTCGTCAGAACGTGTAGCGAATCCGCAGGAAGAGTTCGTCGCGCTCGCGAATCGCGGACAGTCCGTTCTCCACGCCGGTCGTGAAGGCGCCGCTGCCGACCTCGTTCCCGACGGGGCCAATGGGTTGGATCGGAACGTCGACGGTCTGAAAGCGACCCCAGAAGGTATTCATTCCGACGATCCCGGTGAATCGTTCCGTGAAGCGGTACGCGATGGCGGCGAGACCAGCTCCCGAGTTGGAGCGCCTGTCGTAGACGAAGGTGGTGCTGGGGATCAAACGGTCCTGGAAGTAGGCGGTCGTGATCGATACGGTGGCCAGCAGGTTGAAGGGGCCAGTCGTCACGAAACCTTTGTCGTAGTCGGTGATGTACTGCACGAACCACTGGGAGTTGATCAGGAAGGTCCGGTTCGCATTCAGGAAGTTGATGAACGTCGGCCGATCGACCGAGATCGCAAGGTTGATCGTGCCGGACTCCTCGACGCCGTCGAAACGATCGCCGTTGCTGAAGGCCTGCCGGCTGATCCAGGTCGTCTCCACACTCCAATTCGTCTTCGTCACGTCCTCCGCGACATCGAAAGCGAACCCGAGTACGTTCCGCTTGGTATGGCGCAGGATGGCCTGGCCTCCGCTATGCCAGAGGAAGTCCCAACGGCCGAAGCCGGCGTTGCCGCCGGCCCGGACGCTGTTCCTCTGTACACCCGCAAGCCCGATGATTGCCTGCACACCGGTACAGAACTGTGCTTGCAGGAACGAGCACTGGCCGCGGAACGACTCGGTGGTCGGATCGTTCGGATCGAAGAAGGCGAAGGCGTTGTCGGGATCGAATTCGTTCTTCTCAGCCAGTACGAGGAGGTTCTGCGCGGGATTCTCGGCGGTCGGACGCGTCGAGCTGGCGACGAGACTCATCAGAAAGTTGAAGGACGCCGCCGCCATCTCGCTCGAGAACTGCTGGCCGGCCGAATCGCGGAACTCGGGCGGCAGCACGAGCGGAGTCGCACCGCCGCAGCCCGGCGCGTCGGGCGCGGCGCAGCCGTCCTGGTTGGCGTTGAAGTCGGGATTCGGAGTGAAGCCATCGGTCAGGAGGTAGCTGCGCGAGCCGGGGACCTGTACTAGCTCCCCATCGACGAAACGAGTCGCCGGCAGGCTCGAGCCGTTCTGGACGAAGCCGATCGTCCCGGGCTGGGCTTCGCCGTTGCCCGAGTGCCAATTGGCGAAGCCGGAGCGCACGAAGGCCTCCGTGTAGCTGCCCGAGAAACCGGGAAACGACTGCATCAACACGCCGGCATCGGCGTTCAACAGATCGATGCCGTCGGCTTCGCAGTCCGTGCCCCAGAACGGACCGCAGCCCAGCAGAGCCTCCTGCTCGTCGGTCAGGACCTGGTTCAGCGTCGGGCCCATATTGGTCGCCGCGAAGAAGGCCTGAGACGTCCGGGCCCCGACCACTCCGAGACCCTGCGGATCCTGTGCGGGCGTCGCCATCCCGTTCGTGCAGGCGCCGTTGCCGAGCGAGAAGAAGCCATCGCACGGATCCTGGTTTGCGACCCGCACGAACGGCACCACAACGCCGTCGGTGAACCCGATCGTAACAATGTCCGAGGCAGCGGGATGCCCGACGAGCGCGTTCGAGAATAGACTGGCGATGGTCGGGAGGGGTACGCTCTTGGCGTCGGAGCGGGGGACCGGCGTCGGGTTCGAGGTCGCCGTGAACGCGTTGTTGGGGCTGTTGAACACGTTCTGTCCGCAAGCCGCCCGGTCGGCGCTATTGAATCCGATGCTCGTGGCGCAGATCATCGTGAAGAGTTGGAGGTTGCCGCCGAAGTCGTCGATCACGTCTTTGCGGGCGTCTTCGATCACGACGGTCCGGCCGGGAAGGATGGTTCCGTTCCTCGCGTCGGTGCCGTCGTCGATGCCGTTGCCGTTGACGTCGCTGCCAACGTTCGCGACGAAGGCCGGATCGTCGTCCCGGCCGTTGAACGTGAGGTTCGAGCGCATCGGCAGACACGCCGCCTCCTGGCCGGTCGTGCAGCCGCCCCTGGAGCTCGCCCGGATCGGACGGCCGGTCATCGGATCC
>CAYOHN010000050.1:0-11912 GCA_964403735.1 uncultured Spirochaetales bacterium
GAGTTCGGCCAGCGCGTGACCGATCGCGATGTGCGCCTCCTGGATCCGCTGCGTATCGTCCGACGGCACCACGATCGTCAGCTCCGCGCGGCTCGCGAGCTTACCGCCGCCCTTCCCGGCCAGCGCCAGCGTGCGCAGCCCGCGCGCGCGGGCCTCGTCGACGGCGGCCAGCACGTTCGGCGAATCGCCGGACGTCGAGAGCGCCAGCGCCACGTCCCCGGGCCGGCCGTGCGCCTCCACGCCGCGCGCGAAGATGCGCTCGAAGCCGTAGTCGTTGGCGACGGCGGTGAGCTCCGCGGTGTTGGCCGGCAGGGCGAGTGCCGGCAGCGCCGGCCGGTCGCGGCCGAGCCGGCCACACCATTCGGCGGCGATGTGCAGCGCGTCCGCCGCCGAGCCGCCGTTGCCGAAGAGCAGCGCCTTGCCTCCGGCGCGGAACGCCTCCGCCAGCACGCCGGCCGCCCGCACGATGACCTCCGCGTGCGATGCCGCCAGCGCGCCTTGCACGCGCGCGCTCTCCTCGAGCAGCGCGCGCACGCGCGCCGCCGCCGGATCGGCGGGCGGCGTCGCATCGGAACGACTCTCGCGCATGCGCAGCCGGGCCTCCTGTGTTGCGGGCGGGACGCTGCGGACGGAGCTGCGCGCGAAGGCGAAAAGTGACGGGATTCCGAGGAGATGCGCGCCGAGAGCAAGATAGGGGGCGGGGTCTGGAGCGTCAACGCAAGGCCGCCGCCGGCGCGTCGCCTGCTGCTATGCTGCGTGGAGACTGCGGAAATCGAGCCGACGGGTGAGTTCCCCGCAGTGCGGAACCACATCGCAGCACCGGCATCCAACCCACTTGCCGACGCCCCGCTGGCTCGGCCCGCGCGCCCACAGGAGAGTTTCATCATGGCAGCCATCGACGAGGTCACCGATCAGAACTTCGAAGCCGAGATCCTGAACTCCGAGATCCCCGCGATCGTCGACTTCTGGGCCGAGTGGTGCGCGCCGTGCCGGCAGATCGCCCCGTTCATCGCGGAGATCGCGGCCACCCACGGCGGCAAGGTCAAGGTGGTCAAGATGAACGTCGACGAGAACCAGACCATGCCGGCCCGCTACGGCGTCCGCGCCATCCCGACCATCCTCGCGTTCCGCGACGGCCAGGTCGTCGAACAAATCACCGGCGCCCGCCCGAAGTCCGCCTTCGAGCAGATGGCGCAGAAGCTGATCGGCTGACTCGACGTAGAGCGAGAGCGCGCCGAAGCGGGATTCGGCGACCGCGCGCGCGAGGCGGGCCCGTTCTCGGGCACGATCCGGCTAGCGACGACCCCGTTCTTCGCGGATGCGCGTGAGTTCGGGGACGACGTTGAAGATGTGATGCATGTAGACCACGGTGGCGACTTCGATCGGCTTCAGCATCGGAACGCCGGTATGGAGTGCCGGCGAAGAATCGGAGATCACAGGGCCTGCGCGCTGGCCTCGTTCGCACCGACGGCCGGCGGCTCGAAGAAATCCACCGGCCAGCAACGGCGGCGCGCACTCCGGTACAGGAACGGGTCGGGGTTCACAGCGACCGGGTGGCCGACCAGGTTCAGTAGCGACAGGTCGGTGATCGAGTCGGTGTAGAACCAGCTCTTCGCGAGGTCGATACTCTTCTCGTCGACGAGCTGCTGTAGCCAGTAGATCTTGCCTTCCTCGAAGCAGATCGGATCGATGACGCGACCGGTGAAGCGACCGTGCGAGACCTCGACGCGCGTGTACAGGTAGTGCTTGACGCCTAGGTACTCAGCGAGCGGCCGGACGACGAACTTGGTGGCGCCGGACACGATCGCAACGACGTGGCCCTGGGCATGGTGCCAGCGGATCTTCTCCACGGCAGCCGGATAGAGCGTCGGGATCACCATCGTCTGGACGAAGTCGCGCGCCTCGCGAAAGAGGCGCCGCTCGCTCTGGCCGCGGTACTCGAGCAGGGCCGCCTGCGTGAAGGCACGGATGTCCAGGATCCCGGCCTTGTAACGCAAGTAGGCGTAGAGGCCCTTGGCGAGTTCCCAGCCGTCGACTTCCCCGCGCTCGTAGCGGTACTTCATGTACAGCGAGCCGGAGTTCTCGGCGATCAGCGTCTTGTCCATGTCGAAGAACGCGCCGATCCGCGGGACGTGGCGCTTGCGCTTGGGCTCGGTCATGACGCGCGTTCCCTCTCCCGCTCGAATCCCGTCACCGGGCTGCCTGAAACGGTCAGCAAGCAGCCGCGCGCCCGGGCGGAGGAAACACCCGCAGGCCAAACTCCGCAGCCGCCTGCCGACTCCGTGCAGGGTACCCGAAAGCGCCGGCGAGGACCTTGGCCGGAGGGTGTCTCCTCCGCCCGGGCCCTCGACGCTTCGGGCGAACTCGCGCTTTCCGGCAGCCCATTCAGAACATGTACCGCCGCAGCGACACGTTGAGCAGCAGGCCCACCGCGAGCAGACTCGCCATCATCGCCGAACCGCCATAGGAAAGAAACGGGAACGGAACCCCGATCACCGGCCCGAGACCCAGCACCATCGCCAGATTGACCACGGTCGGCCAGAACAGCATCCCGACGATACCCACCGCCAGCAGCGCGCCGAAGCGATCCTTCGAGCCGCGTGCGATGAAGAGCCCCCAGATCAGCAGCAACAGATACAGCACGAGCACCGTCGAGGCTCCGGCGAGCCCCCACTCCTCGGCGAGCACCGAGAAGATGAAATCCGTGTGCTGCGTGGGAAGGAATCGGAGCTGGGTCTGGGTCCCTTCCTTGTAACCCTTGCCGAGCAGGCCGCCCGAACCGATCGCGATGCGCGACTGGTTCGCCTGATAACCGGACGCCAGCGGATCGCGACCCGGATCGACGACGTCGAGGATGCGGCTCTTCTGATAGGGCTCGAGCCCGAACAGCCAGACCGCTGCCAGCACCGCGAGCGCCACGCTGCCGACGACGATCCAGGCGCGGGCGGGAATGCGCACGAACAACAAATAGGTACAGCCGATCAGGAACGTCAGTACGGCCACACCCAGATCGCGCTGTAAGATGATCAGTCCGACCGGACCGACCAGGATCAAACCCGGGCGCCACAGGTCGCGCAGGCGCCGAATCGACGCGGGGGGATTGCGATGGAACCAGCGCGCGAGCGCGACGATCATCCCGAGCTTCGCGAACTCCGCCGGCTGCAGGCGCAGCGGCCCGAACACCAGCCAGCTCTGGTTTCCGCGCGTCACCGGCGCCAACACCAGCGTCGAGGCGAGCAGCAGCAGCGTCGCGGCGTAGACGAACCAGCCCCAGCGCTCGAGCTGGCGGTAGTCGACGATCATCGCCGCAACGAGCAGCGCCATCCCGAGGCCGATCGCGGCGAGCTGGCGGACGACGTTGGGCGAGAACAGCCCCTCCGCGCCGGCGTGCGTCGCCGACATCAAATTGACGAGCCCGAGGCCGAGCAGCACGAACACCAGCCCCAGGAGCCACCACTCGTAGTGCTGCGCCGTCCTCCGCTCAATCCGCGCCACGCGATCCTCCTGGAGTGGTGGCCACGGTCGCCGGCGTACTCACCTGCGCTTCGTCCACCTCCGGGTCGTCGGACTCGGGCGGTAGCCGGCCGTTTTTCTGGTCCCACCAGCGCTGCATCACCTTCTGTGCGATCGGGGCGGCGTTGGCGCCGCCGCCGCCACCGTGCTCGACGAGCACCGCCACGACGATCTCCGGCTCCTCGACGGGTGCAAACGCAGCGAACCAGGCGTGGTCGCGAAACCGGCGGGGAATCGCGAGACCCGTCTTTCCGGCGGTCACTTCGAGCCGCACGACCTGCGACGTGCCGGTCTTCCCGGCCACCGAGAGCCCTGGTACTCGGGCGCGCCGACCGGTGCCACCGGGGGCGTCCACGACGGCGCGCAAGCCCTCCGTCACCAGCGCCAGGTTCGCTTCGGACACCGGAACGCGACGCACCTCGACGGGCGGAGACTCCACGACGGTTCCGCCCGGCTCCACGATTCCGAGCACCAGACGCGGCTGCATCACGCGACCGCCGTTCGCAATCGCCGCATACGACACAGCGAGCTGTAGTGGCGTCATCAAGTTATAGCCCTGCCCGATCGACGCCGAGACCGTCTCACCGGGCATCCAGGACTGCCCGAACCGGCGCTGTTTCCACTCGGTCGTCGGAACGAGGCCCGCCTGTTCGCCCCCGAGTCCGATTCCCGTCTCCGCGCCGAGTCCGAAGCCCCGGGCGTAGAATGCCAGGCGATCGATCCCGAGGTCGAGACCGGCGCGGTAGTAATAGACGTCGCACGATTGCATCAGCGAGCGGATCAGCCCGACGGTGCCGTGCCCTTCGCGCTTCCAGCAGCGGTACGTGCGATTGCCGAAGCGGAAGCCCCCGGGACAGAACGTCGTGGTGGTCGGTGTTCGCAGCTTCTCTTCGAGTGCCGCAGCCGCGACGAAGGCCTTGTACGTGGAGCCCGGCGGGTACTGGCCGGACAGCGCGCGGTTCTGCAGCGGCTTCATGGGATCGGCGACGAGCGCCTGCCACGCAGCCTCGTCGATGCGGCCGGCGAACAGATTCGGGTCGTACGACGGCAGCGACGCCAGCGCCAGCACACCGCCATCGCGCGGATCGAGCGCGACGACCGCGCCGGAAACCGGCTCGTCCGGCGGCGCCGCCGCCGCGAGCGCCTCCTGCGCAACGCGTTGAAGCTCGAGATCGAGGGCCAGCATGACTCGCTGTCCAGTCGTCGGCTCCACGCGATTCAGGACCTCGACCTCGCGGCCGGCGACGTCGACGACGACGTTGCGACCGCCGGCGCGCCCGCGCAGCTGCGGCTCGAGCTGCGCTTCGACGCCGGATTTCCCGACGACATCTCCCGGCCGGTAGTCCTCGAAGCGTTCGCGCTCGAGTTCCTTGGAACTCACCTCTCCGAGTGAGCCCAACAGATGCGCCGCCAGCGTCCCGTGCGGATACTGGCGATGGGGTCGGATCTCGGTGAGAACTCCGGGAAGCGCGTAACGATGGGACTCGACGCGGGCGAGCCGCTCCCAGTCGAGGTCGGCGGCAAGCCGTAGCGGCTGGAAGCGCGCCCGGCCGCGCGGATCCCCGTAGTTCTCGAGCAGACGCTCTTCGTCGTCTCCGACCAGCGCCGCCAGCACGCTCAGGGTGCGCTTCGGATCGCGCAGCTCGCTCGGCACCACCTCGAGGTGGAAGGCGGGGCGTGTCGTCGCCAGCACGCGACCGTGGCGATCCACGATTTCCCCGCGCGGCGCGAGTAGGCGCTCGGTGCGAATCGAGTTGCGCTGGGACTTCTGCTGCAGCTCATCGCCCTGCAGGATCTGCAGTTGGAGCAGGCGCAATCCGAAGATCGAGAACGCGGTGATCATCGCGAGCCCGAGCAGGCGCAGACGCCCTTCGAAGAACGGATCCGTCGCGCCCCCCGCCCCGAACTGGCTCATCGGATTCCCGTCCCGGCTTCGATCCGCAGCGCGCCCGACCCGGATTCATCGGGATCGACGCGGCCGACCACCGCCGCGAAGAGGCGGTGAACCGCCAGCGCCGCGACTGCGTTCGCCGTGGCGCGCGGAATCGCGATCGCGAGCGCAGCGCCACCGAGTTCCGGCACCCCGACGAGCGCCCACTGCCCGATGATTTGCAGCGCACTGAGCCCGAAGACGAACGGAACCAGCACGATGGTCCGAGCCAGATCGACACGCTGTACACCTGCACGCGTCAGCAGCCAAGCCCCCAGATCGAGCAGTGCCTGATGGCCGAGTGGTCCTCCCGAGAGCAGATCCGCCGTCCCCCCCACTGCCCAGGCGGTGACCAGTCCCGCGGGCCCGGGCACGTGCAGGCCCAGCGTCACGGCGACCAGCATCGTCACGTCGGGCAACCAGCTGCGCGGGAACCACGTCGCCGCGCTGCCGACGATCCACAGGCCGACCAGCGCGATCCCCCAAGCGGCGAGCACGACCCGTCTCACGAGCCCGGCTCCGCCGGCGCGAGCGCCGTGGCCGGCGCCGGTTCCGCCTCCGGGCGATCGCCCTCCCCCTCGTAGAGTAGGTCGAGCGTCGGCCCGCGCCACAGCAGCACGAAGACCTGCTCGATGCGTCCGAAGTCCACTGCGGGCCGGAGGATCGCGCGATGTTCGAACGTCGTCGGATCGGCATGGACTTCGATCACCTCGCCGATCCGCGAGCCTTTCGGATGGACACCGCCGAAGCCGCTCGTGATGACGAGGTCTCCCACCTGGACGTCGTCGCCGCGCACGAAGAACTCGAAGTCGAGCGCGTCGCCACCGGTCCCGCGCACGATGCCACGCGCGCGACTGCGCTGGATGATGCCGTCGATGGAGCTCTGCGCATCCAGCAGCAACAGCGTGCGGGCGGCATTCGGCGAGGTGGCGGTGATCATACCGACGACACCGTCTTCGGTCACCACGGGCATACCGGCGAGAACACCGTCGCGACGGCCCCGGTCGATCAGGACGGAGTGGAACCACGGGGAAACGTCCATGCCGACGACTTGCGCGGGACGCATCGGCACCTCGATGTCTCGCCGCATCTCGGCAATCGTGCGAAGCCGTCCCCCCTCCACCAGCGCCTCGCGGAACTGGAGATTCTCTTCTTCGAGCTGGGCCAACCGCTCGCGCAGGCGATCGTTCTCGTTCCGCACGCCGCGCAGCGCGACATAGTGGCTCCACGCATTGCGCGTAGCGTCCACCGGCGCCGTCAGCGCCTTTTGCACCGGTACCGCCACCTCGAGCAAAACGCCGCGCAGCCAGCCGCCCTCGAGGTCTCCACGCGCCAGCGCGCGACGATCCGACGCAATCGCCAACAGCGCCAGTGCGACCAGCAACATCAGCAGCAGCGGAACGCGCAGTCGCTCGATCAGCGCGCGGAGCATCGGACGGCCTCGGGGATGGTGGCGAACTCACGGCGCCGACGGAGGGCTCCGCGGCCGCGCCGGGCGTCACGAGCGGACGGCGACGTCGCGGAGCAGATCCAGCTCATCCAGGCAGCGGCCGGTGCCGAGCACCACCGCGGACAGGGGATCCTCGGCCAGCATCACCGGCAGTCCCGTGGCCTCCCGCAGCAGGAGATCCAGGTTGGCGAGCAGCGCCCCCCCGCCGGTCATCACGACGCCCTTGTCGACGATGTCGGCGGACAGCTCGGGCGGCGTCGATTCGAGCGCGATCTTCACGCTCTCGACGACGGTGTTGATCGGCTCCGCTAGCGCCTCGCAGATCTCGTCGCTCTTCAGTTCCAGCGTCTTGGGAACGCCGGCCACGAGGTCGCGGCCCTTCACTTCCATGCTCTGGATCGCGTCGATCGGATACGCCGTACCGATCGTGACCTTGACCAGCTCCGCCGTGCGCTCACCGATCAGCAGGTTGTACTTGCGTTTCACGTAGTTGATGATTGCCTCGTCCATTTTGTCGCCACCGACACGTGTCGAGTTCGAATAGACGATACCGGAGAGCGACAGCACCGCGACCTCGGTGGTGCCGCCGCCGATGTCGACGATCATGTTGCCGGAAGGCTCGGTTACCGGCAGTCCGGCGCCGATCGCCGCCGCCATCGGCTCCTCGATCAAATACACCTCGCGGGCCCCTGCCGACATCGCGGACTCGCGCACGGCGCGCTTCTCCACCTCCGTGATCCCGGACGGAACCGCGACGACGATCCGCGGCCGAACCAGCGTCGAGCGGTTGTGCACGCGCATGATGAAGTAGCGCAGCATCGCTTCCGCGATCTCGAAGTCTGCGATGACACCGTCTTTCATCGGCCGGATCGCCACGATGTTGCCCGGCGTGCGGCCCACCATCTCCTTGGCCTCGCGACCCACCGCGCGCACCTTGTCCGGCCCTCGACCGTCCTTGGTGACCGCGACGACGCTGGGCTCCGAGACGACGACGCCCTTGCCCTTGGCATACACCAAGGTGTTCGCGGTCCCGAGATCGATCGCGAGGTCGTTCGAGAACCAACCGAGGATGCGATTCAGCAAGTGGTGCACTCCATCGTGGAAGTCGGGAGTGAGACGCTGTTTCGGAGATCGCCGACCAAATCCGCCGACCAAATCCGCCGACCCGATCCGCCGACCCGGGTGTCTCCCTCCGCTCGTCGCCCTCTGGCCCTGTGAAAGTCGAGCTCTAAGTGCTCGATTTTCGGTGCCGTTCGAAGATCGGATGGAGACGATCCGGATGCTAACAGCCCAAGGCCCCCTCGATCAACCAGCGGCTTCCGGAGGGCGCGGGGACCGGGCAGGAAGAGGCATCGCCGCCGTGGCGCTTGGCGCTCCTGCGATCCCCGCTTGCCCCCTGCCCTCCCCCCTCTTAGCCTCCGCGGCTTCGCGTTCCCGAGCTGCCTGCGGTGGCACCCAGACGGGAATGCGTCCAATGACGGTGTTCCGCGCGTCCCGCCCGGCCGCAAAAGGAGTCTCCGATGCTCGACGTGCTGCGACGCAGCCAGCGCTGGCTCATGGGAGTCGTCATCCTCGTCGTTGGCGGCGTCTTCGTCGCGTACATGGGGCTCGGCGGCCCCGGTCCGAGCGGCGCGACGAGCGCCGGCTCGATCGTCGAGCTCGGCAGCCGGCGCTATACGCTGCTGGACCTGCAGCGCGTGCGCGAAGACCAGGAGCGGCGTCTGCGCGAGAGCCTCGGCGACGCCTTCGACGCTGCCGGCGCGGCCCTCTACCTCGACCAGATGGCGGCCGAGTCGCTGATCCAGCGCGCCGTCCTGGCCGCAGAGGCAGAGCGCCTGGGACTCCGAGCCTCCGACGAAGAAGTGCGGGACGTCGTGCGCAGCGTGTTCCGGACCGATCAGGGCACGATCGACGCCGCCGCCGCCCGCAACTTCGGCGAAAGTCGCTACGGCAGCGAGCTTCGCTTCGCCGACGAGATCCGCGACGACATCCTGACGTCGAAGCTGCTGCGGCTGATCGACGCCGGTGTCGAGGTGTCCGACGCCGAAGTTCGCGATGCGATCCGCTACCAGCGCGAAGCAGTCCGCTTGGCCCTGGTGGTGGTCGATCCGGCGCAGGTCCAGGAGGACGTCGCCATCGACGACGCGGAGATCGAGGCGCTGCTGGCCGACTCCGCGCCGCGAGTGCGAGCGTTCTACGACGAGAATGTCGAGCGCTACCGCCAACCCGAGAAGGTCCGCGCTCGCCACGTCCTGTTTCGGGTCGCTCCGGGCGCCGAAGAGGCCGAAGTCGAGCGCATTCGCTCGCTCGCGGACGCAGCGCTGGCGCGGATCCGGGCCGGCGAGGACTTTGCGACCGTGGCCGAGGAGCTGAGCGAGGACCCCGGCTCGAAGCAGAAGGGCGGGGATCTCGGCTTCTTCGCCCGTGGCCAGATGGTGCCGGCGTTCGAAGAAGTAGCGTTCTCTCTCGAGCCGGGCGCGACCAGCGAGATCGTGAAGACGGATTTCGGCTTCCACGTGATCCGCGTGGAGGAACGACAGGCGGCCGAAGAGCGCAGCTTCGACGAGGCGGCGCGCGACATCGCAATCGAGGTGCTGCGCTCGGACCGCGCCGGCGCACTCGCGCAACAGCGGATCGATGCACTCGCCGAGGCGGTCCGCGGTGGGCAGTCGCTCGTGGACGCCGCGCGCGACCTGGATCTCGACATCCAGCGGCCCGACTGGATCTCGCGGCGACCCGATGGGTTCGTCGCCGGCATCGGCGCCTCTCCGGAACTCCTGACATCCGCTTTCGCGTTGAGTTCCGAGCAGCCGACCTCCCCGCGCGTCTTCGAGATCGAGGGCAAGCAAGTGATGGTGGAGCTTCTCGAACGCCGGGGTGCCACCGCTGACGAGCTGGCGGCGGAACTGAACAGCGAACGGGAGCAGCTCCGCGAGCGCCTGCGCAGTGAAGCGCGCAATGCGTGGCTCACCGCTGCCCGGGAACGCTTCCGGAACGAAGGACGGCTGCGCGTCGATCTGTCGACGCTACCGCCGGCGACCGGCCAGGCCGGCTGACAGACGAGACGGTCGGAGTTCTTCCCGACCGCCGCGTCTGGAACGCCAAAATCGTCGCGAGGACGCGAACAGCGGAATCAGGCGGCTGCACCCGGCAGCACGAAGGAGCGCAGCCGCTCCCCGTACTCCGATGCGCGGAGCTTGGTTAGCGCGCGCGCCTCGAGCTGGCGGACCCGCTCGCGGGATAGACCCAGCTTTGCGCCGATCTCCTCGAGCGTGTGCTCCTTCTCGCCGCTCATCCCGAAGCGCCAGCGCAGGATGTTCTGCTCTCGCGAGGAGAGCAGAGCGATCCCGTCCTCTGTCTCGCGCTCGAGGCGCACGTGGTCGAGCCCCTCGACGGGCGATGCCGCGTCGGGATCCTTCACGTAGTCCTTGACCTGCTTGGTGTCGGTGCCGCGCACCTCCGCCTCGAGGCTCACCGGCTCCCGCGTCATGCGCTGCAGCTGCTCGATCTGATCCGCCGTCGTCTTCAGCGCCTTCGCGAGGTCGACCGGAGTCGGATCGCGACCCAGCCGCGTCTCGAGCTCCGAGTAGGCACGGTGGTACTTGAGCAGCGTGTCGTGCACGTGGCTCGGGATCCGGATGGTCCGCGAGTGGTTCTGGATCGCCCGGATGAAAGCCTGGCGGATCCACCACACGGCGTACGTCGAGAACTTGTGCCCGCGGTGGTAGTCGAACTTCTCGACGGCGCGGATGAGCCCGAGATTCCCTTCCTGGATCAGGTCCTGGAAGGTGATCCCCATGTTCCGGAAGTCCTTGGCGATCGCGACGACGAGCTTCAGGTTGTGCTGCACGAAGGTGTTCTTCACCTCCATCAGCCGACCCCACGAATCTTCGATCTGACGCATTCGCTGCTGGAATACGTCGAGCGGCAGCCCGATCTGCGCTTCGAGCGCCGCCGCGTGCTCGCGCAGCGCCTGCGCGCGCTGCCCGCGATCGGCACCCTTGCGGGATGCCGCGGAGACCAGATCGCGCTGCGTGCGCTGCGCGTCCCGGCGCACCTCGAGCAGACGCAGGCGGATCCGAGCGAGGATCTGCATCGACAGATCGGCGTCCTGGAGGGACCGGGCGATCTTGCGGTCGACGCGCTCGAGCGCCGCTGCGGCGTCCTTGGCGCGGCTGCCTCCGGTAACGACGGTCTGCCGCTGGCTCAGCAGCTTCTCCACGCGCGACAGCGCCTCGTCGACCTTCGCCGTCAGATCTTCGCCATCGGGCGAGCCCGATCCGAAGGACTCGGACATCTTGCCAGTCACACGCTCCTCGCCCTTGAGCTCGCGCCAAGCGGCAATCACCTCGTCGGCGACGAGTGGGATCGAGCGCATGCCCTCGCGGAACGCGAGCGTGGCGGCCTCGATCTCCTTGGCGAGCAGGACTTCGTGGTCCTTGGTCAGCGTCGGGATCGCGGCGATGTCGCGGAAGTACGAGACCAGCGCGCTGCGCTCGCGATCGCGGACGTCGTCGCCCGCGCGCGCAGCGCTCCAGCGCGCAGCGTGAGCCACCAGCTGGTCGACGGTCGCGAGCGAGGCGAAGTCCGTTCCGGCCCCGAGACCGCCGCGGTCTTCGCGGGTCTTCGCGGGACGACGCTGTTTCATCGCCCCGCCGAGTCCCTTGCGCGGGGTCTGGCGCGGGGTTCGCTGTGCGCTCATCGGATCACTCCTCCGAGTTCCGTCGATCGCACGGCGACCGTCCGAAACTTTCCAGGTCCCGGTCCCGCCTTCTCGCGCCTCCACCGGGTCTTTCCCGGCCGCGCGGCCGAAGTGCAGGCCGGATGGCAACTCCGGTCGTCGCTGCGACGCGCGGAGCACGAATCTTTGCAATCTACTCGGCGTTCCGATGGTGCCGACAATCTCGAACCGGTGTCAGCCGAACCGGTGTCGGACGGTCCATCCGCCGCGTGGGAAGACGCGGCTTCGCCCCGTTCCGTTCATGTGCACTCGTTCATGTGCACTCGTTCATGTGCACT
>CAYOHN010000050.1:12012-16090 GCA_964403735.1 uncultured Spirochaetales bacterium
CGTTCATGTGCACTCGTTCATGTGCACTCGTTCATGTGCACTTGTTCGAGTGCACATGAACGAGTGCACATGAACAAGTGCACTCGAACGGTCGCGATCGGTTCGACGCAGATTCTCCCGTTCAGCTTCTGATCTAGCTTCTGATCTGCTGGGAGAGTCCGTTGGTCCTTCCGCCTCTGATTTCTGTCTCTGGTCCTTCGTGGGCCCGTGGAGAGGCGGACCGACCGGGGGGCGCGAGGCAGAATATAGATCCGATTCGCCCGATTGCAACCAGAATTTACACTCTGCGTCAATCGTGATTTTCGTTGCGAAATCGGGTGCTTGAATATCCCCTCGGGGCGACCCGACCGATTGGGCTGAAGCGGCGCGGCGTAGCGTCTGGCCCATGGGCAGAGACGCGAGCCGTCCAGCGCTCAGGCGAACGAGCGCTTCTCGTGCCGAATCAGCTCCATGAACTCGGCGCGGGTCTTGGGATCCTCGGAAAATGCGCCCCGGAGGGAGCTCGTGATCGCAAACGCATTCTGCTGCTCGACCCCGCGCATCATCATGCACAAGTGGATCGCCTCCCCGACGACGGCGACGCCCCGGGGTTGCAACACCGTTTCGAGCGCGCTGGCGATGTCCGTCGTCAGGCGTTCCTGCACCTGGAGTCTCCGCGCGAACATTCCGACCATGCGCGGCAGCTTCGACAACCCCACGATGCGCCCGTTCGGGATGTAGGCGACGTGGATCCTCCCGAAGAACGGTAGTAGGTGGTGCTCACAAAGGCTGTAGAAGTCGATGTCCTTCACGAGCACCATCTCGTCGTAGCTCTCTTCGAAGACCGCCTCGTTCAAGATCGCGACGGGATCCTGGGCGTACCCCTCCGTGAGGAAGCGCAGCGACCGGGCGACACGTCCGGGCGTCCGCACCAGGCCGTCGCGCCCCGGGTCCTGGCCCAGCTCTTTCAGCAGGGAGTGGATCAGGGACTCGATCGGATCGCTGCATCCGGAAGGATCTGCTTCGGCACTCATCTCTCCCTCCCACACTCGAAAGCGTTGCGACGAGTCTCCCGCAGGCGAACCCGCAGCACACGAGCCGTACCGCCATCTTCCAGAGCATCCGACTCCAGAGCTTCCGACAGCTCTCGATGGACTGCCCGCGCGATGTTTTCGGCCGTCGGCACGGCGGCCCGGAACCACGGATCCTCATTCAGCAACCTGTGGCTCAGCCGGTCGAGAACCCGCTCGCGAACCAGCTCATCGAGCTGCGCCAGCGGCACGATGGCGCCGGTTTCCAGGCTCAGCGGTCCCGCCAACGTGATCTCGAGCCCGTAGTCGTGTCCATGTCCGTTCGGATTCGCGCACTTGCCGTAGATGCGCTCGTTGTCTGCTTCCGAAAACCGATCGCTACGCAGTACGTGAGCAGCCGGGAAACGGTACCGCCGCGTCACGGCAATCATGGCGCGGTTGCGCCGCGGCCGGTCACCTCGACCCAGAGGTCTTCATCCTGCTGCAAACGAACGCCGTGCAGCATCTCTCCGAGCGCTTCTCGCAGCAGCCCATGGATCACCAGGGCCACCCGCTCCGGCGTCGCCGGCTGTTTCTCGAACCAGGGCGTATCGCGGTTCAGGTCGCGATGATCGAAGCGAGCCATGATTTCGCGCTCGAGCACGGTCTTGAGGTCCTTGAGGTCCATCACCATGCCCGTCGCAGGATCCGGGACCCCCTCGACGGTGACCTCGAGGCGGTAGTTGTGGCCATGCTGGCGTGCGGCGGCACCGAAGCGCGCGGCGTTCTCCTGATCCGAGAGTCCGGGAATTCGATACCGCAGCGAAGCGGAGAACTCGATTCCGCGTGTGAGACGGACCCGGTCTTCTTCGGCCACGATCAAGCCCCTTGCCGTTGGCGACCTTCGCCGATTGCGAGGTCTCGAAGGAGCGTAACCTCGCGCCAAAGCGGTGCCAGCGGTCACGGGAGGGGTGCGGACGTCACCAGTTCGAACGGCGCCGTCGAACAGCGCAGAGCGGACCGCATTCCAGCCTGCGCTCAATACTTTCGCAGCAACGCGCGGACCACACCGCGAATCTCGACGTCCCGGGCCGGCACCTCGATCGGCTTCATCCGGGCATTCGCCGGGATCAGGTGAACCGTCGCGCCCCGGCGCCGGAACCGCTTGAGCGTCGCCTCGTCGCCGCGCAGAACCGCCACGACGGTGTCCCCGTCGCGGACCTCGCTGCGCCGCTCGACGATCACCGTGTCGCCCTCGCGGATCTGTTCGTCGATCATCGAGTCTCCGCGCACGCGCAGCGCAAAGCACGCCTCCGGCCGACGGACGAGGTCTGCCGGCACGGAGATTCGCTCCTCCACCTCGATCGGCTCGATCGGCTCGCCGGCCGCGACGACGCCGAGAAGGGGCAACGAGATCTCGCCCGCCGCTGCATCCTCCTCCGGTTCGAGGGAGCGCGCGCGGTTCCACGACTTGCGCAGCCAGCCCTTCCCAACCAACTGATTTACGTGCTTGTGCACGGTCGCAACGGACGAGAGACCGAAGTGCTCGCCGATCTCCTCGAGGCTCGGCGAATAGCCTTGCTCCTCGATGAAGTCGCAGACGTAGTCATAAATCTCGCGCTGTCGGCGGGTCAGGGCCATGGGGTCCTCCGACGAAACTCAGGCGAAAGCTAGCGAATCCTCCCTTGCCGTGCCCGAAGCCGGCTCTTAGAATCGGGTGTGGTTTGGCACTCGGATCGTCAGAGTGCCAACCGCGGCGTCGCTCGAGGCCTTCCCCGGAGCGGATCGATCGCTCCCGGATCCTGCCCGCGGCCCTTCCGAAAGTCGGAGGCCGCGACGGTCGGAAGCTCCGACAGCCGGAAGCCGCGCCAGTTCGAACCCGACAGCCAGAACCGCCCCAGCGCGGTCCCGATCCGCCCCGCGAGGGCGAGCCCAGGAGAGAAGGAGGCCATGAAGGTCCAACCGTTGCACGATCGGATCCTCGTCAAGCGCATCGACGAGGAACAGAAGACCAAGGGCGGGATCATCATTCCCGACACCGCCAAGGAAAAACCCCAGGAGGGCAAGGTGATCGCCGTCGGCAAGGGCCGCGTGCTCGACGACGGGAAGGTGCAGGAGCTGGCCGTGAAGAAGGGCGACAAGATCCTCTTCAGCAAGTACGCCGGCACCGACATCAAGGTCGAAGGCGACGATCACATCATCATCCGCGAGGACGACGTCCTCGCGATCCTCGAGTAGAAGGAGGACACGAATCATGTCAGCCAAGGAAATCCGTTACGACCAGGACGCTCGGAGCAAGATCCTCGCGGGCGTCAACGGACTCGCGAACGCGGTCCGCGTAACGCTCGGTCCGAAGGGCCGGAACGTCATCATCGACAGGAGCTTCGGCTCACCCACGGTCACCAAGGACGGCGTGACCGTCGCCAAGGAGATCGAGTTCGAGGACAAGTTCGAGAACATGGGCGCCCAGATGGTGCGCGAGGTGGCCTCGAAGACGTCCGACGTCGCAGGCGACGGGACCACCACCGCCACCGTGCTGGCGCAGGCGATCTTCCGCGAGGGCAGCAAGCTCGTGGTCGCCGGCATGAACCCGATGGAGCTGAAGCGCGGCATCGACAAATGCGTCACGGCGCTCACTGGCGAGCTGAAGAAGCTGTCGAAGCCCACGCGCGACCAGAGCGAGATCGCACAGGTCGGCACCATCTCCGCCAATGGCGACGAGACGATCGGCAAGATGATCGCGAAGGCGATGGAGAAGGTCGGCAAGGAAGGCGTGATCACTGTCGAAGAAGCCAAGTCCATGGAATCGGCGCTCGAAGTGGTCGAGGGCATGCAGTTCGACCGCGGCTACCTCTCGCCGTACTTCGTCACTGACCCGGAGCGCATGGAGGTCTCACTCGAAGAACCGCTGATCCTGCTGCACGAGAAGAAGATCTCGAACATGAAGGATCTCCTGCCGGTGCTCGAGCAGGTGGCGCGGCAGGGCAAGCCGCTACTGATCGTCGCCGAAGAAGTGGACGGCGAGGCGCTCGCGACGCTCGTCGTCAACAAGATCCGCGGCACGCTGCAGGCGGCCTGCGTGAAGGCGC
>CAYOHN010000051.1:0-9236 GCA_964403735.1 uncultured Spirochaetales bacterium
CGCACGCGCGCGATCGCGCCGGTTTCGCCGACATAGAGCCAGCCCTCGTGCAGATCGAGGCCGTGCGGGCGATCGAGACCTTCGAGCAGCACCTGCTGCCCGTCCGGCCAGCCGTCGCCGTCCCGATCGCGCTCCAACAGCAGGATGCGACCGGAGCGCGGCGTGCTGACGAGCAGGTCGCCGGCCGGTGTGAAGCGGAGGAAGCGGGCGTTCGGGATGCCATCGGCCCACAGCTCGATGGCGAATCCTGCGGGGACCGATAACAACTCGTTCACCGCGCCCGCGGGCGGCGCGTCGCGGCCGCTTCCGAACAGAAGGTGGCGGATCGGCGCGTTGACCGCATAGCGCTCCGGGAGCAGCCAATGACAGGCTCCGACGGCGAGCGCGAGAAAGAGGAGCAACACGGGGACGACGCGGGCGATTCCGAACGGCATGCGAGCGAGCATATCGCGCCGCTCCGCTGTCTCTAGCGGCGCGATGAGTCCCGATCTTTTCGCTCCCCGCGGGGCTCCTTGACGAAACGGCTGTCGTCGTCCACAAATCAGCTCCTCGCAACGTTCCAGGAGAAGTCATGGCCCTCGGTATCCGCAAGGGCGACGTCGTGCGCGTCGTCAAGGGATCGGACCGCGGCAAGCAGGGCAACGTGATCGGCATCGATGCCGAACGCGGCCGCTTGCGCGTCTCGAAAGTGCGCATGCACAAGCGCCACCTGAAACCCGGTCGCCGCGGTGCCCGCAGCGGCGGGATCCTCGAGGAAGAGGGATTCCTCGATGCGTCGAACGTGATGCTGGTGGACGACCGGGGCAAGCCGAGCCGCATCAAGACGGAGCTGCGCGACGGCCGCCGCGTCCGCGTGTTCAAGACCACCGGTGAACCCGTGCCCGAACCGGCCACGAGCTGATCGGTCCAGCGAGGAGTTCGAGATGGCGAAGAAAGGCAAGCGCGAGCAGATCAAGCTCGAGTCGAGTGCCGACACCGGGCACTTCTACACGACGGTGAAGAATCGGCAGAACACGCCGAACAAGCTGGAACTGAAGAAGTACGATCCGGTCGCGCGGAAGCATGTGCTCTACAAGGAGACGAAGCTCCGCTGACCCTCTGAGGGCCGCGCGCAGGCGCGGAGGCTGTGCTAACTCGCACGAGTGCCTGCGTGCGACTGCTACTCAACGGGAGACGAAAGCGAACATGGCTTGGGTGATCACGAGGCTTTGCCGGGATTGTGTCGACATGAGCTGCGTAGAAGTCTGCCCGGTCGATTGCATCTACGAATACCAGGGCGACGACCGCAGCACCTTCCCGAACCAGCTCTACATCGATCCGGAAGAGTGCATCAACTGCGGCGTCTGCGAACCGGAGTGCCCGTGGGAGGCGATCTTCGAGGATGAGCAGGTGCCGGAGGTCTTTCAGGCCGACATCGATCTCAACGCGAAGATCACCGAAAGCAAGGATCACTTCGCCGTTCCGGAGGTGACGGAGAAGCCGAAGCCGACCCCGGAGCAGGTCGAAGAGAACAAGAAGAAGTGGGACTTCCCCGGCTGAGGTGCCGACCTTTCAACCGGCGGCGCCGTCGAACGCTTCGGCCATGACGTCGATCGGCGGCTCCTTCTCCGCCCACAGCCGGAGCTGCTCGGCAGCTTGATAGACCAGCATCCACTTGCCGCCGATCGCGCGGGCGCCACGCGCTTCCGCATCGCGCAGGAGCCGCGTCCGCGGCGGGTCGTAGACGGCATCGAGGACCACGGCACCCGGCGGGATCATTTCCGCAGCGACCGGGGCAGAGTCTGCGCGCAGGCCCACGCTGGTGGTGTTGACGAGGACGTCGCACGGCAGATCGCCGAGTTCGGCGAGACCGCCGACGCGGGCGACACCGAGTTCTGCGGCGAGTCGCGCGGCGCGCTCCGGCGTCCGATTCAGCACGGCGACGCGCGCGCCACGCTCGCGAACGCCCCACACCACGGCGCGCGCCGCCCCGCCGGCGCCGAGCACCACGACGTCGCGCCCTGCGAGTGGTGTCGCCCGCTCGATCGCTCGCACGGCGCCGAGCCAGTCGGTGTTCGAGCCGACCAGCGAGTCTCCGCGCCGGGTCACCGTATTGACGGCGCCGATCTGCCGTGCCGTCTCGTCGAGCGCATCGAGGTGCGCGAGGACGGCCTCCTTGTGCGGAATCGAGACGGCGAGCTGACGGATGCCGAGCGCCCGCGCGCCGGCGATCGCCGGCCCGAGTGCGGCCGGGGGGACGTCGAACGCGAGGTAGGCGGCGTCGAGGCCGAGCGCCGCGAACGCCGCGTTGTGCATCGCCGGCGAGCGCGTATGGCCGGCCGGATGGAGCAGGACGCCGCAGAGTTGGGTGCGAGGACCGATCGGCACGGGCTTCCTTGCGTCTCGCGTGGGATTCGGCGAAGTATGCCATTCCGAACCGGAGGAAGCATGGCGGCCCGACCCCGTTCCCCCCGCACCCCGGCGCGTAAGTCCGTCGCGCAAGCGCGCGGACGCGGAGTCCGCGTCGCGACCCACGGACGTCGCGTTCGCGTCGCGATCCTGATGGGCAGCGCATCGGATTGGCCCGCGATGAAGGCGGCAGCCGAGGTCCTCGACCAGCTCGGGGTCGGGCACGAAGCGCGCGTGATCTCGGCGCACCGCACGCCGGACCGACACCGCGACTTCGTGACGCGGGCGGAGGAACGGGGCCTCGAGGTGATCATCGCCGGAGCGAGCGCGGCGGCGCATTTGGCGGGTGCCACCGCGGCGCTGACGCTGCTGCCCGTCCTCGGCGTTCCGCTCGAGGGCTCGCCGCTCCAAGGTCTCGACGCCCTGCTCTCGACGGTCCAGATGCCCGGCGGCATTCCGGTCGCCACCTTCGCAATCGGCAAGGCCGGCGCCCAGAACGCCGGGCTGTTTGCGGCGGCAATCCTGGCGAGCAAGGATCCCGAGGTCCGCGCGGCGCTGGCGGAGTTCCGGCGCGAGCAGACCGCCGCGGTGCCGCAGCGCCCCTGAACGTTCGGCCCGCGCGATCGTCGAAGCGCCGGATCAGCCTCCGAGCTCGGGAAAGGTGCCCCCGAGCTCGCGCGCGCGCGCGAGCGCCTGCTCGAGGTCGCGCCAGACCAGCCGGCGATTCTCCGGGGTGTACTGGCGCAGCACGAAGGCCGGATGGAAGGTCGGCATGACGGGGACCCCGCGGTAGTCCTGCCAGGTGCCGCGCACGCGGCTGATGGCGACGTCGCGACCCAGCAGCAGGCTCGTCGCCGGCTTCCCGAGCGCCAGGATGACCTTGGGCCGGACGGCGTCGATCTGTCCGTCCAGGAAGGGCCGACACGCGGCGACTTCGTCCGCCAACGGGGTTCGGTTGCTCGGCGGGCGACACTTGACGATGTTGCAGATGTAGACGCAGGACCGCGGAATCCGCAGGCCCTTCTCGATCATTTGCGTGAGCAGCTCGCCGGCTCGGCCGACGAACGGAACCCCGCGCAGATCTTCCTGCTCCCCCGGTCCCTCGCCGATGAGCAGCAGATCGGCGTCGGGCGCGCCATCGCCGAAGACGATCTGTGTCCGGCCGGCAGCGAGCCGACAGCGCTGACAATCGCCGAGCGCCGTCCGGACCTGCTCCAGCGTCGTCGCGGGGGCGGTCGACGCTGCAACCGAAGGGGCGGCGACGCCGGCGTCGGGAACAGCGACGGGAGCGCCGGGAACCCAGCACTCGACGCCCTCCTCGAACCACTCGCTCACCGTCTGGCGAGCCGCCGCCAGCGTAGCGCGCAGCTCGCCGGCTAACGCCCGGTCCATACGGCCTTCCGCTCGTCGAAGAAGGCCTGGATGCCCTCTCGGGCATCTTCGGTCATGGCGGTGACGACGATCATCTCGCGCAGGTCGCGGAGCGCGGCCCCGGACTCCATCTCGCTCGTGGTGTCGATCGGCTCCTTGCCGAGGCGCAGCGTCGCCGGCGAGAGCGCGGCGAGCCACGTGGACTCGGATCCCCGGTTCGCCGCCGAATCGGCGCCGCGCGTCGCCGAGGGCTCGATCGTGCCGTGCTTCTGTTTCTCGATCTTCTCCTGCACGCTGAACTCGAAGCCGGGGTCGTTGTCCTGATCGTGGCAACCGCCGCAGATCTGCAGGATCACGCACGAGTCGCACTTGTCGCCGAGCGACACGATCGTGCCGATCCGCGGCGCGTTCTCGCCGACGTGCGCGCCGCCGGGCCCATGACAGGACTCGCAGCCGACGCGCGCGAGGTCCGCGGACTCCGGAGCAGCGCCGGACGCTCCAGCCGGGAAGCCGCCCGCGAGTCCCAGCGCGGTCACGTGGCAGCGCTGGCACGTCGGGTTGTTCGCTTCCCCCTTCGCCTCGAGCGACGCCAGGGAGTTCCCGTGCGGGCTCGCCACCCACGTCGCGAACTCCTGCTCGTGGCAGGAGCGGCACGCGTCGGATCCCACGTACTCGGCGTTCGTCGGCAGCAGGCCGGAGCGCGGGCCGGCGCGAGCGGCCAGCAGGGCGCGGCGTTCTTCGAGCGGCAGTGTGGCCAGCTCCGCATTCGCTGCGTGCGAGATCTCGGGAAGGAAGCTCGCGTAGTCGAAACCGAGCGAATGCTTCTGGTCGTGGCACGTGACGCACACCGGCTCGTAGTTGCCGGCGGTGACGAACTCCGGCGACAGGTGTGGCCCTCCGCGCCCGTGGCACGTTTCGCAGCCGACGTTCTCGAAGCCCGGCGTGCGGGGAGAGATCGTGTAGCCGCCGGGTTTGCCGAAGCCGACGACGTGGCAGCCGACGCACTCGGGGTCGGCATCCGCCCCGTGTCGGACGAGCGTGTCGAAGGCATGCGCGTGGGAGCTGAGGAGCCAGGTATCGTGCTCCTTCTCGTGACACACGCCGCAGACTTCACTGCCGCTGTACCCCGTCGAGTGGAGCAGCAGTGGAACCGGTTGTTTCGCGATCCGCGCCAGCCGCATGCGCAGGAGCGCCGGGTCGCGGTCCTCGCGCCAACCGCGGATCCGGCTGACGATGGTTCCTTCGGCATCGAGGACGAACGTGTCGGGAACCCCGGCGACGACCCCGTACTTTGCGCGCACTTTGCCGTCGAGGTCGAGCAGGACCGGGAAGAAGTCGAGTCCCTCGGCTGCCAGGTTCTCGGCCACGTCCGACGGCGAGCCGGCGACGGAGACGCCGATCAGTTGCGGCCGCTGCGCCTCTGGAAGTTTCGGCAGCTCGTTCTTCAGGAACTCGAGCGCGTGGTGGCAGTGCGGGCACGTGTACAGGAAGAAGATCAACACGACCGGCTGGCCGCGCAGAGAGGCCAGATCGAAGCGCTCTCCGCCCTCGAGCCGCTCGGCGTCGAAGGCGGGTGCCGCCGGCCGTACACCGAGCGTCGGCTCGAGCGCGACCTGCGTCGCGGGCAGGCGCAGCGCCTCGCGCAGCCGGTTCTCGGCGACTTCCGCGGCATCCGGCGCGTCGGGCGGCGGCGCCATCACGGCGAAGGTCACGTAGCCCTCCGCATCGATGCCGATCATCGCCGCCGGAGCGCGCAGGCCGATGCGGCCGGCGATGGCGGCGGCCGGATCATCGAGGATACGGAAGTCGAGCCCGTGCTCGCGGGCGAAGGCGCGCGCCCGCTCGGCCCCCGCGCCCAGGGCGATTCCGACGACGTCGAAGTTGTGGGCTCTGCGCGCCGTCGCCACGCGCTGGACGGCATCCGCCGCCGCGCCGGCTTCGCGCGCGTTCGGATCGAAGAAGAACAGCAACGCCCGGCGGCCGAGCAGGTCGCCGACGGAAAACGGCTCGCCGTCGAGCGTGACCCCGTCGAACGCGGGCAGCGGCCGCTCCTGACGCTGCGGGGGCGGAGCGGCGGCGGCCGGGGAGGGGGCTGGTTCCGCCCGCTCGGCCGGCGCCGGTGCGGATTCCCCCGCCGTCGCGGCCGCGGGCTCGGAGTTGCCGCAGCCGAAGAGGAGCAAAAACGAAACGAGGGCGGGAGCGGCGAGGGCGGCGAGCGGGCGCACGACCCGCATCATAGCGACGGAGCACACGGGCTCCACCCGAGCCGCCTCCACGCGGGGATTCCACAGCCGGCTAGCGCGCGGCGGCTCCGGCCGATCGCCCGAGCACGTCCTGCAGCAGCGCGCGGAACACCGCATTGTCCGGCTCGAACGTGAGAGCGGTCTTCAGGTTCCGTTCGGCGGCGGCCCGGTCGCCGCGGCTGAGGTCGGCCCTGGCGAGCGCAAAGTAGCGGCGGCCATTCGGCGTCCGGCCTTCCTGCTGATCGCGGCGCTGGCGGTCTGCCTGCGCTTCGGCTTCCGCGAGCGGCATCCGCACCCGCGCCTGGTCGCCCGCGAGCTGCCGGTCGTAGACCTGCCGGCGTCGGGGGTCGCGCAAGACCGAATAGGCCTCCGCGATTCGTTTGGCGATCTGCGCTATCTGCTGCTGCACTTCGGGCGGCGCATCCCGGTGCGCATCCGGATGGAAGCGCCGCGAGGTCTGGTGATACGCGGTGCGGATCGAGCTCGTCGGGGCATCGGGTGCGAGCTCTAGGACCTGGTAATAGTCCAGCTCTTCGAGGATGCCGGCGAGCGCGCGGATCTCAGCAATGGAGGTCTGGGACACGGTCCGCTCCTAGTGTCCTGTTCCCTCGGCGTCCGGATCGATCGAGAGGTCGGCGCCCGGGTCGCCGAACAACTCGTTCGGATCCGACGTGTTCGGATCCGACGCGTTCGGATCCGAGGGGTTCGGGCTTGGCTCGTTCGTGTCCAGCGCAACCGCCTCGTTCGCGCCGGCGGAGTGGCGCGGTCTCGTGCGTGCCATCTCGTCGTCTTCGTCTTCGGCAACAGCGTCGTCGGACGTTTCGACCAGGTCCAGATCCATATCCAAGTTTTCGTCCAAGTTGGCCAGCGAATCGAGATCACTCTCGTCGAGCGCCAGCGCCTCGAGATCGACGTCGCTCGCCTCGAGGGACTCGCTGAGCGGCGCCTCCGCGCCGGACAGCTCGAGCTCGATCTCGCCGCCCCTCGCCAGCGTGCGCCCGTCGTCCCCCGCATCGTGGCCGAGCAGATCCCCGTCGGCCGGCGCCGCTTCGAAGTCATCCGACGTTTCGCCGGAGCCGAGGTCGAGATCGAAGTCGTTGCCGGCGCCGAGCATGGAGCCCGGGTCGTTCGCCGCCGCCTCGGCGTTCGAGTCCTGCGGCAGCGCGTAGAGCGCATCCGGCGCGTCCGCTTCGTCGGTTGCATCGGTTCCATCGGCGGCATCTGCGGCATCGGCTACGAGATCGACGGCCTCCGCGGTGGTGAGCGGGATCGCCCCCCCTGCCGGTGCCGGCACCGGAACCGGAGCCGCCGGATCGCGCGGGGCCCGGCGCGGCAGCGCGGCGATGGCTTCGGCGGCCGACAGCGGTCTCGGCGTGTCCGGCTCGACCGGCGCGGGCTGATGCTTCTGGACGATCGCCTGGATCTCCTCCTCGGTGAGCCCCGAGGACAAGTGGATCTGCGTCGATGCGGCCTGGGCCGTGTCCGGATCGCGCGCCGTCACGTTCACGATGCCGTCGGTGTCGATCTCGAAGGTGACGTCGATCCGCACTTCGCCGCGCCGGGCGTGCTTGAAGCCGGAGAACTCGAACTCGCCGAGCAGCTCGTTCTCTTCCTGGACGCGAGACTCCCCCTGGTAGACGCGGATCTTCACCGACTGCTGGAAGTCCTGGAACGTCGTGAAGGATGCCGTCTGTTCGATCGGCACGGGCGTGTTGCGGTCGATCACCGTTTCGGCGAGTCCGCCGGCGACGCCGATGCGCAGCGAGAGCGGCGTGACGTCGAGTAGGCAGGAATCCTTCTCTTCCCCCACCAGCGATGCGGCATGGATCGCCGCGCCCATCGCGACCACCTGATCCGGGTCCACATCGGCCTTGGGCTCACACTGGAAGTACTGGGAGACGGCTTCCCGGATCAGCGGCAGGCGGGTCGGCCCGCCGACGAGGATCACGCCGTCGAGGTCGCGCACGGTGAGGTTCGCCTGCTGCAGCGCCTCGTCACAGACCTTGAAAGTGCGCTGGATCAGATCGGCGACGAGGTTCGAGAACTCGGTGCGCGTCAGGCGGCGCTCGAGCTGGAGGGCGCTGCCCTCGGCGTCGTTCGCCACATCGGCGATCCGGATCTGGGCCTCGTCGTCGATCGAGAGGTCTCGTTTGGCCTGCTCGGCCGCCGCCTTCAGCTTCTCGAGCGCGAAGCGGTCCTGGCGGAGGTTGATCTTGTGACGGCCGGCAAACTCGTCGGCCAGCAGATCGATCACGCGATCGTCGAAGTCCTCGCCGCCGAGAAAGGTGTCGCCGCACGTCGAGAGCACCTCGAAGACGTCCGAGCCGATCTCGAGGATCGAGATGTCGAAGGTGCCGCCGCCGAGATCATACACGGCGACGCGTTGGGTGAGGCCCTTGCCGAATCCGTACGCCAGCGCGGCTGCTGTCGGCTCATTGAGCAGTCGCAGGACTTCCAGCCCGGCGATTTTCCCCGCGTCGCGGGTGGCCTGGCGCTGGTTGTCGTTGAAATACGCCGGAACCGTGATCACTGCCTGCGTCACCGGCTCGCCCAACCGGGCTTCGGAGACGGTCTTCATCTCGCGCAGCACGAAGGCCGAGATCTCGGGGATGGCGAGCGTCTGTTCGCGCACCTTGATGCGCACGGCGTGGTTGGCGCCCTCGACGATCTGATAGCTGCTGACCGCCTTCGCCTTCTTCACCTCTTCCGAGAAGAAATACCGACCGAGCAGGCGCTTGGCCGCGGCGATCGTGTGTTCCGGTTCGTGGATCGCGCGCGTCTTGGCCTGCTGGCCGACCTGCGTCGATCCGTCGGCGGCGAAGTGCACGACGCTCGGGCAGATGTGTTCGCCGTAAGCGTTCGTCAGCACGTCGACGCGCCCCCGGCGCGCGACGGCAACGCAGGAATTGCTGGTTCCGAGGTCGATCCCGATCGCCACCACGGACTACCCTCCCAACGAGCGGCGCATGCCCCCGCGGGGATCAAGGCGTGCGCACGGGCTGCGTATCGGGCGGCCGCGCTCGCTTCCTGAGCGGCTGCTCGTCGCGAACCTCCGAGGCTCGTCACTGGCGGGTCGTCTCGCGTTGACCGGCTCGCCGGGCGCGTGCTACCGACGGCCTCGAAAGCGGCGGGAGCGTGCATGTCCGGTCATTCCAAATGGTCGACGATCAAACGCAAGAAGGGCGCGCTCGATGCCCGGCGGGGCAAGGTCTTCACGAAGATCATCCGCGAGCT
>CAYOHN010000051.1:9246-12732 GCA_964403735.1 uncultured Spirochaetales bacterium
CGAGCTCGTGACGGCAGCGCGGCTCGGCGGCGGTGACCCGGACGCCAATCCGCGCCTGCGACTCGCGGTCGACAAGGCCCGCTCTGTCAACATGCCCAAGGAAAACATCGAGCGCGCGATCAAGCGCGGCGCCGGCGGCGGCGACGGGGAGAGCTACGAAGAGGTGGTGTACGAGGGCTACGGACCGACCGGAGTCGCGGTGCTGATCGAGACGCTGACGGACAACCGCAATCGGACCGTCGGCGAGATCCGGCACGCGTTCACGAAACACGGCGGCAATCTCGGCCAGTCGGGCTGTGTCTCGCACTTGTTCGAGAAGCGCGGCGTGCTGGAGTTCGACGCCGCCGGACTCGACGTCGACCGCTTCTACGAACTCGCGCTGGAGGCGGGCGCCGAGGACCTGATCGAGAGCGAAGGCAGCCTCGAGATCGTGACCGATCCGCGCAGCTTCGCGTCGCTGCAGCAAGCGCTCACGGCTGCGGGCCACGAGCCCGCCAGCGCCGAAGTCACGATGCGGCCGGCGACGACCGTGAAGCTCGAGGGGACGCCGGCGGAGCAGATGCTGAAGCTGGCCGAGGTGCTCGAAGACCTCGACGACGTGCAGAGCGTCTACGCGAATTTCGACATCTCGGAGTCCGAGATGGAGCGCATCTCGTCCTAGAGCTACGGTCCCTACGTCTCGCCCCCCCTGACCATCCCCCTGCCTCCGAACGCGAGCCTCGGTGTCGAGCTGCAGTTCGCGAAAGGGCATATGCGAAAAACCGGGTGGCGTGACGATGTGGGCGGGCCGACGAGCGCGGGCGACGTCGCACTGCGGATCCTCGGCATCGATCCCGGCTCGAGCGTGACGGGGTTCGGCGTCGTCGAGCGCCGGGGCTCGCGCGTGACGCACGTCGCTCACGGCACGCTGCGCACGCGGCGGGGCGCTGCGCTGGCCGAGCGGCTCGCGGCGATCCAGGTCGGACTCAGCGCCGCGATCGCCGAACACCGGCCGCAGCTCGTCGTCGTGGAACGCATCTTCGCCGGGCGCAGCGCGCGCTCGGCGCTCGTGCTCGGCCATGCCCGTGGTGTCGCGCTGGTGACGGCGGCGCTCGCCGGGTTGTCGGTTCTCGAATACACCGCCCCGGAGATCAAGCTCGCCGTCGCCGGGACCGGAGCCGCCGAGAAACGGCAGGTCCAGGCGATGGTGGCCCGGCTGCTCGGACTCGCCCGGGCGCCCGCCCTCGACGCCGCCGATGCGCTGGCGGCGGCGCTGTGCCACGCCCACCGCGGCCCGCTCGCAGCGCTGGCGGCGGCCGCCGGTCCCCGCGGCCGCGCGCGCCGCAGCGGAGGATCGGGTCGCCTCGTCGTGAGGCGCGCGCGATGATCGCGCACCTCGAGGGTGTATTGCGCGAGAAGGCGCCGACGCGCGCTGTCGTCTGCGTCGGCGGCGTCGGCTACGAAGTCTCGTTGTCGCTGTCCACGTTCTCCGCGCTGCCCGACGAGGGCAAGACCGTCTCGCTCCGGATCCATACGCACGTTCGAGAGGACGCGATCCAGTTGTTCGGCTTCGACACGGATCTAGAGCGCGCGCTGTTCGAACAACTGATCCGCGTGAACGGCGTGGGACCGCGGTTGGCGCAGGCGCTGCTCTCGGGCGTCGCTCCGCGCGATCTCGTCGCGCTGCTCGCGCGGGGCGATGCCGCGACCCTGTGTGCGGTTCCGGGGATCGGCGCCAAGACCGCGCAGCGGATCGTTCTGGACCTCCGCGAACGCGCCGCCGTGTTGGCGGCCAGCCAGGCGCCGGCGACCGAGCCGATGCAAGCGCCGTCGGCCCCCCGTGACGAGCGCTTCGAGGGCATCGTCTCGGCCTTGGTGAATCTCGGCACGGCCCGCGCGCGCGCGGAGCGCGTCGCCCACGAGGCCCTCGACGAGGCGGCGGAGGCGTCGCTCGAAGAGCTGGTCCGCGTCGCCCTCCGGAGGCTGGCCCGATGAGCGGCGCGTGGCTGCGTCCCGAACTCGATGCCGAAGTCCAGCCGGACGAGCGACATCTCGAAGCGGCGCAGCGGCCGCGCTCGTTCGAGGACTTCATCGGCCAGGACGCGATCCGGGCGAACCTGCGCGTGTTCGTCGCCGCGGCGCGCGAGCGCGGCGAGGCGGTCGATCATCAGCTCTTCTGTGGTCCTCCCGGACTCGGCAAGACCGCGCTCTCGTACGTCGTCGCGCGCGAGATGGGCGCGAACTTGCGCGCGACCAGCGGGCCGGTGCTCGAGCGGCCGGGGGATCTGGCCGCGCTGCTCAGCAACGTCGAGGCGGGCGACGTGCTCTTCATCGACGAGATCCATCGCCTGCATCCGTCCGTCGAGGAGATCCTGTATCCGGCGATGGAGGACTTCCATCTCGACCTCGTGATCGGCCAGGGCCCGAGCGCGCGCTCGATCCGCCTGGACTTGCCGCGCTTCACGCTGGTCGGAGCGACCACCCGGGCTGGGCTTCTGACGGCGCCGCTGCGCGACCGCTTCGGCTACGTCGCGCGGCTCGACTACTACCCGCCCGCGGATCTCGTCGAGATCCTGCGCCGCTCGGCGCAGCGCATGCAGGTCTCGCTCGATGCCGAGGGGGCCGAGGAGATTGCCCGCCGCGCGCGCGGGACGCCGCGCATCGCGCTGCGCCTGCTGCGGCGCGTGCGCGATTTCGCCGAGGTCGGTCCCGATGGCACGGACAGCCCGGAGGCGGGTGCTCCCCCCGCGCCGGTGACGCGCGACGTCGCGCGCCTCGCGCTCGAGCGCCTCGAGGTGGATGAGCGCGGCTTCGACCGACTGGATCAGATGTTCCTGCGCGCGCTGCTCCAAAAGTTCGACGGCGGTCCGGTCGGGATCGAGACGTTGGCGGCGGCGCTCGGCGAGGATCGCGGCACGCTCGAGGATCTCGTCGAGCCGTTCCTGCTGCAGGCGGGGTTCGTCGACCGCACGCCCCGCGGCCGCGTCGCGACGGCGCGGGCCTGGGACCACTTCGGGCTGCGGCCGCCCGCCCCCGGCGAGGGCCAGCGCCGGCTGTTCTGACGCCGCCGGCCCACCGCCTCAACACCCACGCCGGGCCGGCCGATAGAACCGGTGTTCTCGTGCGTCCGGATCCGGCGTCGCGCCGGTTCCTCCCGCCGTTTCCTTCAGCCGGAGTTCGACGAGCTTGACGGGAGTCCGCACCGCGCTGCGCGTGTTCTGTCTGCTGCTGGCGCTCGGCCTCGTCGGCGCGGGTGCCGTCGGTATCCTGCTACAGCGCAGCGCGACGGATCCCCAGTTGCAGGCGCAGCGCCAGCAGATCGAGCAGCTCGCAGCCCGGGTGCAGCTTCCGCGCGAGCTGCGGACCGGCTGGACGCCGTTCGCGCTCGTGGGCGTCGGGGTCGCGTTCGCGCTCGGCGCGCTCGCGAGCGGGCGTCGAGCCGGCGCATCTGGCGCGGAGACGCGCAGTCGAGGGGTCCGGCGGCGTGGCACGCCGGCTATGATACGG
>CAYOHN010000051.1:12742-16086 GCA_964403735.1 uncultured Spirochaetales bacterium
GCGAGGGCAGTGCGCCCGAGCCCGTCGTCGATGCCCGACTCGGCAAGAAGCTCGAGCGGCAGGCGCTGTCGATGGCCAAGAAGGGCATGGTCCGAGAGGCCGCGGAGCTGTGCGCGGACGCCGGCCGGCTCGACCGAGCGGCCGAGCTGTTCGCCGAGTGTGGCGACTACGTCCGCGCGGCCGGGATCCGCCACGATCAGAATCGCTTCCTCGAGGCCGCCGAGTTGCACCTGAAGGCCGGCGATCACGAGACGGCCGGCACCATTCTCGCCGCACAGGGCGAGCATCTTCGCGCCGCCGAGTGCTTCGTCGCCGCCCAACGCCTGAGTGTGGCGGCGGAAATGTTCGAGAAGGCGGGCAACCACCGCCGCGCCGGCGAGTGTTATCGAGAGGTGGGCTTCGAGCGGCAGGCCGCGCGCGCCTTCATTCGCTGTCAGGCATGGCGGCAGGCCGCCGAGGCGCTCGACGCGGTGATCCTGGAGGTGCGCACGCGGACGGGGACCGGCCAGAACCCGCGCGAGCAGCGGGAGCTCCAGACGCTCGTGCTGCAAGCCGGACGCCTGTACGAGCAGGCGGGCGAGCCGAGTCGCGCGATCGACGTACTCGAGCAGGGGGGCTGCTGGGTCGCCGCGGCCGAGGTGGCGGTGCGCTGCAGCGAGCTGGAGCGCGCCGCGGCGCTGTACCAGAACGGAAATCAGCCCGTGCGCGCGGCCGAAGTGCTGCAGCAGCTCGGCGACGAGCGGGGGGCTGCCGGCATCCTCGGCGAGTATCACCGGCTCCGCGACGAGCACGCCGAGGCGGCTCATCATCTGGAACTGGCCGGCGAGTTCTTCGCGGCTGGCGATTGCTACCGGAAGCTCGAGGACTACGCGCGCGCTGCACAGGCGTACGACAAGGCCGGTGACCGCGTGCAGGCCGCCGAGATGTATCGACTCGGAGGCCATCCGAGCCACGCCGCACAGTGCTTCGAGAAGGCGGCGCGCTGGGATGAAGCGGCCGCGTGCTGGCACGAGGCCGGCGACGTGCCGCGCCAGGCGCAGGCCCTCGTGCAGGCGAGCCGGATGCTCGCCGCGGGCGAAGCGTTCCTCGAGCAACAGATCGACGACGAGGCGATCAAGGTGTTGCAGCAGATTCCCGCGACGAGTCCCGACTTCGCGACCGCGTCGGCGTTGCTCGGCCAGATCTTCCAGCGCCGCGGGCAGCTCTCGCTGGCGATCAAGAAGCTGCGCCAAGCGGTCGGCACCGCGGAGCTCGATCGACACAACTTGCGCCTGTACTACACGCTCGCCCAAGCCTGTGAGAGCCATGGCGACGTCCGGGAAGCCGCGGACCTGTACGAGAAGATTCTTGCCTGCGACTACCACTTCGCCGACGTCGAGAAGCGACTCGCCGCCACCAAGGCGCGCCTCGTCGAGAGTGGCGACGGCGCCGAAGCCGCCGTCGACGACCCGTCTCTCGCCGTCACGGCCCGTCCGGACCCCTCCCGATATCAGGTGCTCGCCGAGCTCGGTCGCGGGGGCATGGGCATCGTCTACAAAGCCAAGGACACCGTTCTCGATCGGATCGTGGCGTTCAAGGTCTTGCCGGACTCGTTGAAGGAGAATCCGCAGGCACTGAAGAATTTCCTGCGCGAGGCCAAGAGCGCCGCCCAGCTCAATCATCCCAACATCGTGACGGTGTACGACGCCGGCGAACAGGCCGGTCGCTACTACATCGCGATGGAGTACGTGGACGGCAACACGCTGAAGGAGATCGTGCGCCGGCGCGGAGCGATCGCGCCGGGCGGCGTGCTGCACGTACTGGTCCAGATGTGTGAAGCCCTCGCCTACGCGCACGAGAAGAAGATCGTGCACCGCGACGTGAAGACGGCGAACACGATGTGGACCCGAGATCGCAAGGCCAAGATCATGGACTTCGGCCTCGCGAAGGTCGTCGAGGAAGTCCGCAATCACACGACGCTGGTCTCCGGGACGCCGTACTACATGAGCCCCGAGCAGACGCTCGGCCGCAACGTCGATTCGCGGACGGACCTCTACTCGCTGGGCGTCACGATCTTCGAGCTGGCGACGGGCCGGTTGCCGTTCACCGAGGGCAACATCCCCTATCATCACGTCCACACGCCGCCTCCCGATCCGCGGGAGTTCGTGCCCGCAGTGCCGGCGCTGCTGGCGGCGATCATCGGACGCTGTCTCCGCAAGGATCCCGCCGAGCGCTACGGAACGGCCCGCGAGATCCTCCTCGAAGTGCGCGCCGCGGTCGGGCAGGGCGGGACGGGCAGCCCCGCGGCGAGCGTCTGAGTCCCCGTTCCCTTCCTCGAGATCGGCGAAGAACCGTGACGGATCTGTCACGTCCGTAATCGAACCGTCACGCCTTTGGCGAGTCTCGGACGGGACGCTTGTGTCGAGCGTGGACGCGGTCCGGCGAGTCGTCCTATAAGCAGCTGATTTCAATATTGAATTATATTACCGAAGGATCTCGAGGACGAGCCGCCCGATGGCATGCGCATTGCTATCTGTCAGGTGAAGCTGCAATGATCCCGTCATCTGGCCAGCCTCGGGGGGGGCTCCATGCGACAGCGAACCATCGCCGAGAAGATCTCGTGTACCGGGGTCGGTCTCCACTCGGGCAAACCTGTGCAGTTGACGCTGCACCCCGCGCGGGCCGACAGCGGCATCGTCTTCGTCCGCACCGATCTCGCGCATCCGGTCGAGATTCCAGCGACCCCCGCCGCGCTGAGCCGAACCTACCTCGCCACCGCCATCGGCTGCGGCGACGCGACCATCGACACCGTCGAGCACCTACTGGCCGCCGTCTACGGGCTCGGTGTCGACAACGTCCGCATCGAGGTCGACGGTCCCGAGGTTCCCGGGATGGACGGCAGCGCGGCGTCGTTCCTGTTCCTGCTGCGCTCTGCGGGTCTCTTCGTGCAGAGCGCCCCGCGCCGCGTGCTGCGCATCCGCCGTCCCCTCGAGATCCGCGATGGCGATCGCTCCATCCGCATCGATCCCGCGCGCGAGCTGCGCGTCAGTTACGCGATCGACTTCGAACATCCGCTGATCGGCCGGCAGAAGCTACGGGATCTGGTCATCGACGAGGCGCACTTCGAGCGCGACCTCGCGCGCGCCCGTACCTTCGGCTTCGCCGATCAGGTCGCGGTGTTGTGGCAGGCCGGGCGCGCTCGGGGCGCGTCGCTCGACAACACCATCGTGTGGGAGCCCAGCGGCATCGCCACCACTTCGGTGACCGACATCACGTACACCGTGACGGTCTCGGGCATTTCGGGCGCCGATGCATCCAGCTACAGCTACCCCGTTACCCTGTACGCACCCGCCGGAAAACGCCTC
>CAYOHN010000052.1:0-15991 GCA_964403735.1 uncultured Spirochaetales bacterium
AACTCGAGTCGGCGCGCTCCGCCGCCTACTGGTCGTGGTGGGTCGCCGCGCAGCCCGGGGCCGATCCGGGAGACCTCGCCGAGGCCGCGAGCGTCGCCAAGGCGACCTGCGGCGACGCCCTGGCGCGTGCCGCCGGGGAAAACGTGCAGATCCACGGCGGTGTCGGCTTCACGTGGGAGTTCGACTGCCACCTGTTCTTCCGGCGCGCCAAGGCCGTCGAGCACCTGCTCGGCGATCCCGTCTGGCACCGCGCCCGGCTCGCCGATCGCCTGGGTTTCTGAACGTCGCGGCGGGATCGGCTCAAGCGCCCGGGCCCATTGGTCGATGCCTCCCTCGCGGAGGAGCGCCCGACATGCGCGGCTGGATCCAGAGCGTGATCTGGCTCTATCCGCTGTGGACGATGGTCGAGTCCTACCGGTTCTATGGCTTGATGCGTCGCCGCCGCGCGCTCGGTCTCGCGGATCCGCTCGTCACCAATCGCTTCTTCCTGTGGGGCAGCGGGGCGCTCGGCACCGCCCTCGCCACGTGGACCGCCAGCATTCCGTACCTGCTGATCGGACGCGCCGAAGTGGCCGCCGCGTGGGGCCCCGTGATCCAGGTCGCAACGGCGACCATCGGCGTCGTCACCGTGACGCTCTACGCGCTGACGTTCTTCGCGCCCGCGTGGTATCGGAGCTGGGTCGCGGGGGCTGCCGGCGGGCCGATCGGCGGTGAGGCGGCGGGGTCCCGGCGGGGCTGACGGGTTCCTGCTCCCTCCTGAGGCTCTGCGAGCGCCGCAGAGCCTTCCCGAGCCCGAAGCTGCTCTCGGACGACCCTTTCCCGCGCCGCCGGGCCACTCACCCGTTGGACCGCGCGGGTAGCCGCGAGAGCGGATGCGTGCGGGAGACGCCATGACGGGGCGCCCGGTCTATCTGAAGCATCTGGCCCACTATCTGCCGGATCACGTGCTGGACAACGCGTTCTTCGAGCAGATCCTCGACACCGACGGTGCGTGGATTCGCGAGAAAACCGGCATCGCCGAGCGCCGGCACATGGGCGACTACCGCGGACCGCTCCCGGTGTTCGAGATCGATCGCCGCGCCGTCGACCGGCTGATCGCGAGCGCCGACTACGATCTCGCCCGTGCAGACCTCCTGGTGGCTGCGTCCTGCACCGACGATCTCCAGTATCCGGGGACCGCGAATCTGCTGAGCGAGCACTACGGCTTGCGCGTGCCGGCGTTCCAGATGAAGAACGCCTGCTCCAGCGTCGTGTACGCCCTCGAAGTATGTCGCGGACTGCTGCAGCTCGGTAGCTATCGGGACATCCTGCTCGTCACGGGCGAGCCGTTCACGTTGCAGGCGGACTACGGCGATCGCCGTTCGTCGATCCTGTTCGGCGACGCGAGTGCGGCCATGGTCGTCTCGAGCGAGCCGGGGCTCTTCGAGATCGAGGGGGTCGCCGTCGGCGGCCTGGGCTCGCGCGTGATCCATGCTACCGCACCGGGCGCCCGCCCGAGCGCGCGCATCGACGACGTGCTCGCCGACGCCGTCCCGCCGCGCTCCGGTCACGACGCGCCGGGCTGGGGCTGCTTCGCGCAGGAAGGTCGCGCGGTCTTCGATTTCGTCGTGAACACGATGCCCGCGGAGATCGAGAGCTTCCTGGCCTCGACGGGTCGGGCGATCGGCGACATCGACTGGTTCATCGGCCATCAAGCCAACCTGGTGATGCTGGAGCGGCTCTGCCAGAAACTCGGTGTGCCGGCGGACAAACACCTCCATAACGTCGAGTGCGTCGGAAACGTGAGCTCCGCCGGCTGGGTCACGGTGCTCAGCGAAGAACTCGAGGCCGGCTGCTTCGCCGCGGGCGATCGCGTTCTGGTGTCGGCGTTCGGTGGCGGTCTGGCTTGGGGGAGTGCGCTGCTCCGCAAGTCGTAAGGAGATCGTCTCTCGCACGGCAGGGTTGACTCAGATCCGGATCCCCATCGTGATGAGCGCGTGCTCGGCCTGCTCTGCCCAGCCGCGGTTGGCCGTCGGGCTGGCCGGGCTCGGATGCGGGATGCGGCCGATCTCGACGTCGAGGTCGGCGAGCGCCGTGCGCGCGCGTGCCTCGGCGAAGTGCCCGACGCCGACGACGATGCGCGGTTGCAGGGTCTCGATCGTCTCGCGGAGCGCCTGGTCACAAAACCGGAGCAGCGGCTCGCGTTCCGCGGCGCGCAGCTTGTCCGGCGTGACGTTTCTGCCGCTCGCCTCGAGGAACAGCAGCGGGCAGTAGTTCGCGACGAAGAAGCGGGCGAAGAAGCGCTCCGGCGTGCCGAAGCGATCGCGCGCAAAGCCCCACAGACGTGCTCCCGAGACCTCGCGGCGCGGACACGCGAAGCCGAGCACGAGTCGCTTCGGATGCTCGCGCGGCGGCCGCCCGACCGGCGCGTCGATTCCCAACCAGTCGCGTACGAGTGTCACCTCGCCAAAAGGGACACCGGTCTGCGCCATGCCGAACGGCCCCGGATTCATCCCGAGCAGCACGACTTCCTTCGGCGCCGACCCGTAGCGACGCACGTACTCTCGCCACGGCGCCCGGGCATAGCCGAGGGGATCGTAAACGTGCGCGACGGGCGGTCCGAAGGAGAGTTGCGCGAGCGCGCGGGAGAGCGCGTCGGCGATCCGGAGCAGAGACGGCTCCGGTCTCGGATTCCGGCTCGAGACCACGCGCGGCGAGGACGATCCACGCACGGAGTTCACGCGGACTGGCTCGTTCCCGAGGACCATGGACCGCAAGGTCCTTGCGACGCAGCCAGTTGCCAGCGTCCTCGCCGCGAGGGTCTCGCGAGCGATGCTTCCAGTGCTGCGAGAAAACGGTCGCGCGCCCATTCGGTGGCGCCGAAGCGCGCGAGATGATCCGTGTGGACCTGGCAGTCGACGAGATCGAAGTGCCATGCCTCGAGCTGTCGCATCAGTGTGGCGAATGCGACCTTCGAGGCATCGGGCCGGTCGGCGAACATCGACTCTCCGAAGAACACGCCGCCGAGCGACACGCCGTAGAGGCCGCCGACGAGCACGCTGTCCTCCCACGCTTCGGCCGAGTGGGCGAAGCCGAGCTGATGCAGCCGGCCATAGGCCTCCGTCAGCGCCGGGGTGATCCATGTGCCGACCTCGCCGCGGCGCGGCACGTCGGCGCAACGGCGCATGACGTCTTCGAAAGCGCTGTCCAAACGGACTTGGTAGCGCTGCTGCCGGAGGGTCTTGCGCAGGCTGTGCGAAATCCGCAGCTGCCCAGGGATGAGCACCATGCGCGGATCGGGCGAGAACCACAACAGGGGCCGCTCGACGAGCGGCCACGGGAAGATGCCGCGCGAGTAGGCGAGCAATAGCCGCTCGGGTTCGAGATCGCCGCCGATCGCGAGCAGACCGGAGGCCTCCGCCTGATCGGGCGGCGGGAATGCGAGCTGTGCGCCGAGCCGGTAGACCGCCACGAAGCGGAAGCCTAGCTCGACTGGGCTGGCTCCGGTCGGGGGTGCGTCTGTGGGCGCGTGCGCCGGAAGAAGGCGAGCCGCAGGCAGATCGCGGCGCCGAGGCCGAGCAGCGAACTCAGCGTGAGCGCGGCCGGGTGGAGGCCCGTCGGACGAACGAACCAATCGGTCCCGGACTTGATCGCGCTCATCGATCGCGATCAGGACCGGCGCAGCGACTCGAACGGAACGTCGCGATCGCCGCGGCCCTCGCGCGGCAGTCCGAGCACGCGCTCCGCGACGAGATTCTTCTGGATCTCGTCGGTGCCGCCGGCGATGTGCAATGAGGGCGCCGTCAAGAACTGATGCTGCCACGGGCCGTGCCGGCGCAGCGCCTCGGGCCCCGCCAATCGCAGTCCGAGATCGGCGCCAGCGGTCAGGATGCGGCCGAGCGCGAGCTTCATCACCGACGACTCGGCATCGGGAATCACGCCGCGTCCGAGCTTGGTGACGACGCGCGCATTCAGCAGTTCGAGCGTCTTGTCCCAGCAGTAGAGCTGCGCGAGGCGGTCGCGTGTGACGGCGTCGAGCGGGTCGCGATGCGCGCGCGCGTGCTCCGCCAACTCGGGGAACGAGAAGAAGCCGCCGGTGCCGCCGAGCGCCATGCGCTCGTTCAGCAGCGTCGTCATCGCGGCGGACCAGCCGGCGTTCTCGGGGCCGAGGCGGCATGCATCCGGGATCCGCACGTCGTTCAGGAACACCTCGTTGAAGTGCGCGCCACCGGACATCTGGCGCAGCGGGCGCGTCTCGATCCCCAGTGCATGCATGTCGAGCAGGAAATACGAGATGCCCTTGTGTTTCGGCAGCGTCGGATCGGTGCGGGCCAGCAGGATGCCGTAGTCCGAGTAGTGCGCGCCCGAGCACCAGGTCTTTTGACCCGATACGATCCAATCGAAGCTGCCCGGCGCCGCGTCCTCCGCGCCGTCGCGGACGGCGCGCGTCGCAACGGCCGCGAGGTCCGAGCCGGCGCCCGGCTCGCTGAAAAGCTGGCACCAGATCTCGTCGCCGCGCAGCAGCGGCGGCAGGAAGCGCGTCTTCTGCTCCCGCGTTCCGTGCGCGATGATCGTCGGCCCGGCCATCGCGATGCCGACGACGAACAACGTCTCGCCGAGGCCGACCCGCGCGAGCTCCTGGTTCCAGATGATCTGCTCGATCGGGCCGAGACCGCGCCCCCCGAACTCGCGGGGCCACAGAATCGCCGCCCAGCCGTGTTCGAACAGCGTTCGCTGCCAGGCCTTCTGCGCGTCGACGAGTTCGCGTTCGTCGACGCCGTCGTCGAACGGGTGGCGCCACCGCTTCGGCGCGTGCTCGGCAAGGAACGCGCGCGCCTCGACGCGGAAGGCGGTTTCACGGGGGGAGTCGTGGAAGTCCATGGGAACGAAAATGAAACACGTTTCGATTTCGGCGGCAACCTCACTCTGAACGAGAGCAGGCCGGAAGGCCGGGGACTCGGGGGCGTCCCCGGGAGCGCGGCTGGCCGCGTGGGCTCAGCGCGACCGGACCGCCCGCTCGCGGGCGGCCGCGCGCGCGCCGATCCATGCGCTGGCGCCGATCAGCCCGGCGCCGGCGAGAGTCCACGATCCGGGCATCTCGGCGAACAGCAGCCAGCCCCACAGCGCGGCGAACGCGATCTGCAGGTACGACGCCGCGGTCGCGCGGCCGGCGGTCTCTAGCGCGAGGCCGCGCGTCAGCCACACCTGCCCGAGCTGCGCGAACAGCCCCACGCCGGCCAGCAGCAACCACTCGTGGCCGCGCGGCCAGACGCCGTACGCGATCGTGCCCGGCACCGACGCCGGCGCCGCGACGAGCGGGAACCACAGCACGATGAGGAGCGGGTGCTCGGTGCGCGACAGCTCGCGCACGCCGACGTAGGCCACGGCGGTCAGCGCCGCGCCGCCGAGCGCCGCGGCGACGGCGAGGGGATCGAGCGGCGCCGCGATGCCGCCGAACAGGAACGTCGGCCGGACGACGAGCGCCACGCCGGCAGTGCCGAGCGCGAGCGACGCGACCAGTGAGCGATCCCCTCGTTCTCCAAGGACGACGGCGGCGAGCAACGCGGTCAACGCCGGATGCAGGTACTGGATCATCGTCGCTTCGGCGAGCGGGAGATGCGTCACGGCAAAGAACACGCACGAGAGCGCCGCGTAGCCCCACAGTCCGCGCAGGAACAGGAGCCCCCGGCGCTGGCCCCACAGCGACACGCCCGCGTGGCGCAGCAGCGCCAGCGACATCGCCAGCGACACCAGCGAGCGCACGAACACGATCTCCTGGCTCGGGAGTCGCGTCCCGGCCTGCTTCACCAACGCGCTCATCACGCTGAACGCCAGCGCCGCCAGCGCCATGTAGCGGAGACCGGAGATGCTGGCGGACGGCTGCGACACGGCGGCGGACGATAGCTGGCGTATGCTCCAGCGTGGAACAGGAGGACATCTTGGCCCGAAGTCTCCTTGCGCTGGCCGCCGTGGCGATCGCACTCGCCGTCGCCTTCTGGATCAGCCGCGACGCACCGACGCCGGACGGCTTTGCCGTCGGGAACGGGCGGCTCGAGGCCGAGGAGATCTACATCGCCACCAAGTGGGCGGGCCGCGTCGCGGAGGTTCTCGTCGACGAGGGTGCGACGGTCGAGGCAGGCCAAGTGCTGGCGCGGATGGACATCGAGACGCTCGCAGCGCAGCTCGCCGAGGCGCAGGCGGCCGTCGTGGCGGCACAGCGGCGGCGCGATGCTGCGGAAGCCGTCGTCGCGCAGCGCCACAGCGAGTGCGGGCTCGCCGAGAAGGAGTTCCGTCGCACCGAGGAGCTGTACCAGCGCGACGTCGCCAGCGAGCAGCGTGTCGACGTCGGGAAGACACGCGTCGACACGGCACACGCTGCCTGCGAAGCGGCCCGTGCACAGGTGGCCGATGCGGCGGCCACGATCGAGGCGACCCGCGCCGCGGTGGCGCGGATCGAGTCCGAGCTGCGCGAAGGCGACCTGCGCGCGCCCCGCACGGGCCGCGTTCAGCACCGCCTCGCGCACCCGGGCGAGGTCCTGCCCGCCGGCGGCCGCGTGCTGACGATCCTCGACACGTCGGATGTCTACATGACGCTGTTCCTGCCGGCGGAGCACGCGGGCCGCGTTCGCATTGGCGCCGACGCGCGGGTGGTGCTCGACGCTGCACAGGATCAGCCGCTCACGGCGAGCGTGAGCTTCGTCGCCGACGAGGCGCAGTTCACTCCGAAGCACGTGGAGACGCGGACCGAGCGGGAGAAGCTCTCGTTCCGCGTGAAAGTCTCTCTCCGCGACACCGATGACGCGGCGCTCAAGCCCGGCGTGCCGGGCGTCGCGTGGATCCGACTCGACGATGAGAAGCCGTGGCCCGAGTGGCTGCCGTGAGCACAGCGGTGTCGGCCGCCGCGTCTCCGGTTGCGGCGGTCGACGCGCTCTCCCAGCACTACGGCGCGACGGTTGCGCTGGACGCGATCTCGTTGACCCTCCCGGCGGGCCGCGCGGTCGGCTTGATCGGACCCGATGGTGTCGGAAAATCCACGCTGCTCGGTGTGCTGGCCGGTGCCCGGCGCGTCCAGCAAGGTCGCGTCCGCGTGCTCGGGGGCGACCTGCTCGACGCCCGCCATCGCCGCGTTGCTCGTGCGCGCATCGCCTACATGCCGCAAGGTCTCGGCGGCAATCTGTACCCGGATCTCAGCGTCGCGGAGAATGCGGACTTCTTCGCGCGGTTGTTCGGGCTCGAGGCGGCGGTCCGCGCGGAGCGAGCGGCCGAGCTGTTCGAAGCGACGGGCCTCGAACCGTTCCGCGATCGCCGCGCGCGCAATCTGTCGGGTGGCATGAAGCAGAAGCTCGGGCTGTGCTGTGCGCTGATCCACGAGCCGGACCTGCTGATCCTCGACGAGCCGACCACCGGCGTCGATCCGCTGTCGCGCCGACAGTTCTGGGAACTGATCGAGCGCATGCGGACGCGCAGGCCCGAGCTCAGCGTGCTGGTCGCCACGGCCTACATGGAAGAGGCGGAGCGCTTCGATTGGCTCGTCGTGCTCGACGCCGGTCGCGTGCTCGCGACGGGATCCCCAGCGGAGCTGGAGACGCGCACCGGCGCAGAGTCGCTCGAGCACGCCTACGTGGCGCTGCTACCGGAAGAGCGCCGGCGCGGACACCGCGCGTTCTCGATCGCGCCGCGCGCAGCCGATGACGGCGAGCCCGCCATCGAGGCCGAGGGTCTCTCGCGTCGCTTCGGCGACTTCACCGCCGTCGATCGCGTGAGCTTCCGGATCGCGCGCGGCGAGATCTTCGGCTTCCTCGGCCCCAACGGCTGCGGCAAGAGCACGACGATGAAGATGCTGACCGGCCTGCTACCGGCGAGCGAAGGGAAATCCCGGCTGTTCGGCCGACCGGTCGACGCGCGTGACCGCGAGCAGCGGGGCCGGATCGGTTACATGTCGCAGAGTTTCTCTCTGTACGGCGAACTGACGGTGCAGCAGAATCTCGTGCTGCACGGTCAGCTCTTCGGCCTCTCGGCCGCGGACCTCGCGCAGCGGCTCGCTGCCCTCTTGGACCGCTTCGAGCTGACGGGAGTCCGAGACCAGTGCGCAGCCGAGCTGCCGCTCGGCGTGCGTCAGCGGCTCTCGCTGGCCGTGGCGGTGATCCACGGCCCGGAGCTGTTGATCCTCGACGAGCCGACGTCGGGTGTCGATCCGGTGGCGCGCGATCGTTTCTGGGGCCTGCTCGGCGAGTTGTCCCGGAACGACGGTGTCACGATCTTCGTGTCGACACACTTTTTGAACGAAGGCGCCCGTTGCGATCGCATCGCGCTGATGAACGCCGGTCGGGTGCTCGCGTGCGATGCGCCATCGGCGCTGATCGAGGCCCAAGATGCGGAGAGCCTCGAGGACGCCTTCGTCGCCTACATCGCCGCGGCCGACGGCGCGTCCGCGACGCCCGAGCGTGAAGACACCTCGGCGCTGGCTCCCCCGCCGCCGCGCTCCGTGTCTCCGCAGCGGCGGCGTTTCCGTCCCGGCCGGCTGCTCGCGGTCGCCCGTCGCGAGCTGCTCGAGTTGCGCCGCGACCGTATCCGCCTCGCGATGTCGCTGGTCGCGCCGCTCGTGCTGCTGGTCGTGCTCGGCTACGGCATCTCATTCGATGTCGAACACCTTCCCTACGCCGTACTGGATCGAGATCGAACGCCGGAGAGCCGAGCGTTCCTCGACCACTTCGTCGGTTCGCGAAGCTTCGCCGAACGGCCGCCGGCAACGTCGTCCTGGGAATTGGAGCGCCGCCTGCGAGCCGGTGAGCTGCGCGTTTCGGTCGAGATCCCGGCCGGCTTCGGACGCGATCTGCGCGCGGGCCGGACCCCCGAGATCGCCGTCTGGCTCGACGGCGCGATGCCGTTCCGCGCGGAGACGGCACGCGGATACCTGCACGCCATCGAGACGGCCTACCAACGGGAACTCGCCCGCCTACGCGGTTCCGATGCGCCTGCGGCGGTCCTGCTGATTCCTCGCTTCCGGTACAACCAGGAGCTTCGCAGCGCCAATGCCGTCGTTCCCGGCGTCATGGCGATCGTGCTCGCGCTCGTACCGACGATGCTGATGGCCGTTGCGATCGTCCGCGAGAAGGAACTCGGTTCGATCGTCAACTTCCAGACCACGCCGCTGCGCCGCGAGGAGTTTCTGCTCGGCAAACAGCTACCGTACATCGCTGTGAGTTTCGTTTCATTCCTGACGCTGGTCACAGTTGCGCTCGTGCTGTTCCGCGTCCCCTTCACCGGAAGCTTCTGGACGCTCGCGCTCGGCGCCCTGCTCTATGTCTGGGCGACGACCGGACTCGGCCTGTTGATCTCCGCCTTCACGCGCACGCAGATCGCGGCGATCGTCGCGGCCGCGGTGATCACGATCCTGCCGACGCTCCAGTTCTCCGGCCTGATCGCGCCGGTCTCGTCACTCACCGGTGCCGCGTTGGTCATGGGCCGCGGTTTCCCGGCCTCGTGGTTCCACCGGATCAGCGTCGGGGCGTTCACCAAGGGGCTCGGCTTCTCCGATCTGTGGCCTGCCTACGTGGCCCTGATCGCCTTCGCCATCGGTTTCGCCGGGGTCGGCCTGTGGCTGCTGCGGAAGCAGCAGCCATGAGGTCGCGCCGCGTCGTCAACGTCTATCGCCTCGGGCGTAAGGAGTTCGCGAGCCTGCTGCGCGATCCCGTGCTGGTGTTCATGATCCTCTACTCGTTCAGCTACGCCGTCTACGTTCCCGCTGCGACGACCGGTCTCGAGCTGCGCAACGCCTCGATCGCGTTCGTGGACGACGATCACTCGCAGCTCTCGGTGCGCCTGCGGGACGCCGTCGAGCCGCCGCACTTCAAGCCTCCTGGACGGATTGTCCTCAGCGCCGTGGACCGCGCGATGGCTGCTGGTCGCTACACCTTCGTCGTCGTCGTGCCGGCGGACTTCGAGGCCGATCTGCGGGCGGACCGGGCGCCGGAGCTGCAGATCCTCGTCGACGCCACGGCCATGAGTCAGGCCGGCGTCGGCGCCGGTTGGCTCCAGCAGATTCTCGGCGCGGAGATCGAGGAGTTCGCAGCACGTCAGCGCGCAGCCGTCCAGCCGGCTGCGCTGCGCCTCGTCGTTCGTGCGGCTTTCAACCCGAATCTCTACGAGTCGTGGTACGTCGGCATCGTGCAGATGACCAACAACATCGCTCTGCTCGCGATCCTGCTGACCGGCGCAGCGCTGCTGCGCGAGCGCGAGCACGGCACACTCGAGCACTTGCTGGTGATGCCGCTCTCGCCGCTGGAGATCGCGCTCGCGAAGGTCTGGTCCAACGGCCTCGTGATCGTCGTGGTATCGCTGCTCTCGCTCGGTCTGGTCGTGCACGGTGCGCTCGGGGTGCCGATCCGCGGATCCGTGCCGTTGTTCGCCCTCGGCACCGTCGCGTTCTTGTTTTCCGCCACCGCGATCGGGATCTTCCTGTCGACTCTGGTCCGTTCGATGCCGCAGTTCGGCCTGCTGATGGTTCCGGTGGTGATCCCGATGATCGTTCTCTCCGGCGGCATGACGCCGCTCGAGAACATGCCAGAGGTGCTGCAATGGGCGATGCGCGTTTCGCCGACGACGCACTTTCTCGCGTTCGCTACCGCCGTCCTCTATCGAGGCGCGGATTTCGCCGCGGTCTGGCAGCCGTTTCTCGCCATTACCGCGATCGGCGCTGCATTCTTCACTGCGGCACTGTGGCGCTTCCGGGCGAGTGTCGCGGTGGGAGAACGCTAGAGAACCAGGACTTCGATCACCGCTGCAGCGCTGGCTTCGGATTCTGCGGTCACCTCACCGATCACGGCGGCACGATCGTCGCCGTTCGCGTGCAGCCGCGTGATCGCGTCGGCGCTACGGCCGGGTGCGACACCGAACAGCAGGCCGCCGCTGGTCTGGGGATCGAAGAGGATCTCGCGCGCGGCATCGCTGGCAGCGTCTCGCGCGAAGTGGATCTCCGGCCGCGTGCGCGCGTTCTCCGCGTGAAAGGTGCTGCGCACGCCGCGTGCGAGGCATTCGCGCGCGCCGGGCAGTATCGGCACGCGGGCCAGATCGATGCGGGCGCGCACGGCGCTCGCGCGCAGCAACGCGGACAGGTGGCCGGCGAGACCGAAACCGGTGACGTCGGTGCCCGCGCTGGCGGCAACAGACCCGGCGATGCGGCTCGCGGCAGCGTTCGATCGACACATCGACGCGACGGCCGTCTCGATCCACTTGCCGCGCGCTTCGCCGAGCATGTCGGCGCGCCACAGAACCCCCATGCCGAGTGGCTTCGTCAGAATCAACTGGTCGCCCGGTGCGAGGCCGCTCTGGCGCAGCAGGGAGTTGCGGCTGGGAACGTCGCCCCAGATGGCGAAGCCGACGCCGAGTTCGTCGCCGGCTACGGTGTGGCCACCGACGAGCGTGACGCCGTCGGCATCGAACGCGGCCCGCGCGCCGGCGAGAACCTGGAACAGCGTCTCCTCGCTGCGATCGGCATCTGATACGGGAATGGTGATCTGTGCGAGCGCGAAGCGCGGAACGACCGTCTTCGCCCACAGGTCGCTCGCGGCGTTGACGGCAGCGACGCGGCCGACGAGCCACGGGTCCTCGGTGAAGGCGCGAATCGCGTCGATGCTCGCGGCGACGACGGTTCCATCGGACGTTGCGACGGCCGCGGCGTCGTCGGCGTCGGCGAGCCCGAGGACCACGGCGTCGTCGTGTGGGGCGCCGAGCCGCGCGAGCGCGCGGGCAAGTGACGTGGGGCCGACCTTCGCAGCGCAGCCGCCGCACGGCACGTCTTCCATGCCGGTCATCGCCGGGAAGGCCGGCGTCGGATCACCGTCGGGTGTCAGCACCTGGAAGCGCTGCACGAATCGCCGGTCGATCCAGTCTTTCAGCGCGAACACCGGCCGACCTTCGGCCGGCAGGCCCCACTTCGCGCCGATCGCGGTGCCGTCGCCGACGTTCAGCAGCGCGAGGAAGTCGCGCTGCGGGCGATACCGGCGCAGCGCGTCGCTCCCGGCGGCGGTGTCTTCGAGCCGCGCAAGCTGCGCACGCAGGTTCCGCGCGAGCAAGGGCCCCTGGCGCACGGCGTAGACGCCGGCCTTCGGCAGCGCCGGATCGAACGCGGCGCAGTCACCGACGGCGAAGACGTCCTCGTGGTCGACCACCTGTAACGTGGGGCGCACGCGCACGAAGCCGGCAGCGTCGTGGGGGAGCGGCATCGCAGCAAGCCACGCCGGCGCGGTCGCGCCGGCGACCCAGACGACCTCGTCGCAAGCGAGCGTCGTGGCATCGCTCAGATGCAGACACTTGGCGGGCAGGTCGCCGTCCGCGTCCCCCGCAGTCTCGATGCGGAGGACGCGCGCCCCCGATCGGAGCTCGATCTCACGCGCGGCGAGCCGCCGCGCCACGCGGTCGGCCACCCGTCTCGAGGCGTCCGGCAGCACGCGCGTCCCGCTGTCGACCAGCGTGATCTCCGCCGCGAGCACGCCGGCTTCGCCGAGTCGCGCACGGAACGCGAGCGCCAGCTCGATGCCGCCGGCACCCGCGCCGACGACGGCGATGCGGGCACGCCGGCGCCGCCGCGCGCGCGCGAGCAGCGCGTCGACCTCTTCGACGAAGCGCCCGATCGGCCGCGTCGCGAGCGCATGCGCAGCGACGCCAGGAAGGTCCAGCCCGATGACGGTCGAACCGACGTCGAGCGACGCGACGTCGAAGCGCAGCGACGGACGTCCCGCGACTTCGACGCGCTTCGCGACCGGGTCGAGTCCGGTCGCCGCAGCGACGACGACTGCCGCACCGGCCCGTCGCGCAAGCGGCCGAACGTCGATCGTGAGTTCGTCCGCGCGGTACTGACCGGCGACGAATCCGGGTACCATGCCCGAGTACACCGCATCCGTGTGGTCGACGACGAGCGTTACGCGCACGCCCGGCACCGGTTCCATCGCGAGGGTCGCCAGCACCTGCACGTGCGCATGACCGCCGCCGACGAGAATCAGGTCGCGCATCGGCACAGAGCCTACCAGTCCGGTTCCGGCCGCGCGCCGCGCTCGCTCGCTCGCTACCGTTCTCCCATGCGCGCCCCCTGTCCTCTCGTGGTTCTGGTGCTCCTCGCGTTCGTCTCGTGCGTGCCCACCGGCGGTGGCACTCGCGAGGCCGCACAGAAGGTGGCGACCGGGGATCTCGAAGGCGCCCGGATCTCCCTCGAACAGCGCCGGAACCAGCGGCCGCGCGACGTCGACGCCCGCATCGCACTCGGCGAGGTCTACTACCGGCTCGCACGCGAGGCGCTGGACCAACGCCGCGACGAGGCCCGCTACCTCGAGTTCCTCGAGCGCTCGGTGTCCGAGTTCCTGACGGCGATGGAACTCGCGCCTCGCGACGACCGCCCGCATCTCTATCTGGCGGTGATGGACACCTACCGCGGCGATCTCGATCGCGCGCTGCGCGGATTCCAGAACACCCGCCGCCTCAGCCGCTCGCCGGTCGCGTACACGAACATCGCCGAGATCTACGTGTACCGCGGAAGCCTCTCGGAAGCACGCCGTTGGAACGACCTGGGCGTGCGCAGCGGCGCGCCGTACGGCGCGGTGCTGTTCAACGACATGCTGATCCGCTGGCACGAGGGGGATCTCGACGCCGCCCGCCGGACCTTCGCGCGGCTCCAGCGCAGCCACCCGGACATGCTCCGGACGATCAACCTGGCGCGCCTGCCGGAAGCCCCCCGGAACTTCGAGGACTTCGCCGGCTACTGCTGCGCCAGCCCCGCCTGCGGGCCGTACATGACCCACGCCTGCGGCCTGCTGTCGATCGCCACCGAGCAGCGCGAGCTCTCGAAGGAAGCCACGCTCGAGGAACTCCGGATCGAGATGGAGCGCGTCCGCCGAATGCGCCGCGTCTACGACAAGGACCGAACGCTCGAGATCGAGATCGAGTAGCGCCGGACCACCCGGCCAGGACGATTTGTCCACCCTCTCGAAAAATGATACATGTTCTAAAAGTGACCTTTGCCCGGCAAGCTGCGGAGGCTGCCCGGGCGGCCGGAGGCCCGCGATGCACGTCGAGTTGACTCCCGAGCAGCGGGAGCTCCAAGAGTTCCTGCGCGGCTACTTCGCCGAACTCATGACGCCCGAGTTGCAGTCCGAGATCCAGGGCAGCGAGGGCGGCGGGCCGCTGTATCGGATCGCGCTCCAAAAGATGGGCGCCGACGGCTGGCTCGGCATCGGTTGGCCGAAGGAGTACGGCGGCCAGGGCCGCACGCCGATCGAGCAGATGATCTTCGCCGACGAGGTCCAGAGCGCGGGCTTCCCGCTGCCGTTTCTGACACTCAATACCGTCGGCCCGACACTGGCGAAGTTCGGCTCCGACGAACTGCGCCAGGAGTTCCTGCCGCGGATCCTGCGCGGCGAGTGCCAGTTCTCGATCGGCTACTCGGAGCCGGAGGCCGGCACCGACCTCGGGGCGCTGAAGACGCGCGCGGTGCGCGACGGTGACGAGTGGATCATCGACGGCCAGAAGGTTTTCACCAGCCTGGCTGACTTCGCGGACTACGTCTGGCTGGCGGCGCGCACCGATCCGGCGGCGCCGAAGCATCGCGGCATCTCGATGTTCATCGTCCCGACCAGCGCGCCGGGTTTCAAGATGACGCCCACGTGGACCGTCGGCGATGTCCGGACCAACACCACGTACTACGAGGGCGTTCGCGTGCCGCACGAGTATCTGGTCGGCGGCGAGAACAACGGCTGGGGGCTGATCGTCTCGCAGCTCAATCACGAACGCGTATCGCTGACGCCGTACGGCCCGTCGCAGCGCATGCTCGCGCACGTCCGGCAGTGGGCGCTGGACACGCGTCTCGCCGACGGCCGGCGTGTGATCGATCAGAGCTGGGTACGCGAGGCGCTCGCGTGGGTCCACGCCAAGCTCGAGGCGCTGCGACTGATGCAGTGGAAGCTCGCCTGGAGCATGACGCAGGGTGCCCTGCACCCGGCCGACGCCTCTGCCGTGAAGGTCTACGCGACGGAGCTGTACGTGCAGGCGTATCGCAAGTTGATGGAGGTGCTCGGGCCGGCCGGGACGATCAAGGACGGCTCGCCCGGCGCCGTGGCGCGCGGGCGCCTCGAGCGGATGTACCGCGCCACGCTGATCCTGACCTTCGGCGGCGGCACCAACGAGGTGCAGCGCGACATCATCGCGATGGCCGGTCTCGGCCTGCCGCACTACAAGAGCTGAGGAGGCTGCCCGTGGACTTCGCCTTCACCGACGAGCAGCAGGCGCTCCACGAGCTGGCGAGGAAGATCCTCGAGACGGAGGCCACGCCGGACCGGCTGCGCGAGATCGAACGAAGTGACGAGCGGATCGATCGCAAGCTCTGGAACACGCTGGCGGAGGCGAACCTGTTGGGTGTCGCGCTACCCGAGGCGCATGGCGGCAGCGGCTATGGCTTCCTCGAGCTGTGCGTGTTGCTCGAGGAGATCGGTCGCGCGGTGGCGCCGGTGCCGGCGTGGGCGGCGCTCGCATGCGCTGCCGCGCCGATCGCGCGCTTCGGCAGCGACGATCTTCAGGCCCGCTGGCTGCCGCGGCTGATCGACGGCGAGACGATCCTCAGCGCCGCACTCTCCGAGCCGGACAACGTCGATCCGCTGTCGCCCGCGGCAAAGGCAAAGCCGGACGGCAAGAGCTGGCGGCTCGACGGCGCCAAATTCTGCGTCCCGGCCGCACACGTGGCCGAGCGCGTGCTGGTCCCGGCCGCGACGAACGACGGACGCGTGGGCCTGTTCCTGATCGACCCGCGCGGCGCCGGCGTCCGGCAGGAACGGCAGCTCGTGACGGATCGTTCGGTGCAGGCGTGGCTGACGCTCGACGGCGTCCGCGTTGCCGCCGAGGACATCGTCGGCTCGCTCGACGGCGGCCGGATGGCGCTGCAATGGACCGTCGAGCGAGCACTCGCCGGCTTGTGCGCGATGCAGGTGGGCGTTGCCGAAAAAGCGCTGCGCATCACTGCTGGCTACGC
>CAYOHN010000053.1:0-15906 GCA_964403735.1 uncultured Spirochaetales bacterium
AGTCCAGCGCATGCAGCGCGGGCTCGGCGCGGTAGGCGGTGTTCAGATCCCGGATCCAGCGCGCGACCCCCTGATGGAGCGGTTGCTCCAGCAGGTGCCACTCGAGTTCGCCGTCGTGGTTCCACTCCGCGGGCTGGCCGAACTCCCCGCCCATGAACAGCAGTTTCTTGCCCGGCTGCGCCCACATCGCGCCGTAGAGCGATCGCAGGTTGGCGAAGCGCTGCCATTCGTCACCGGGCATCTTCCTGAGCAGGGAGCCCTTGCCGTAGACGACCTCGTCGTGCGAGAGCGGCAGCACGAAATTCTCGGTGAAGGCGTAGAGCAGGCGGAAGGTCAGCTTGCCCTGATGATGTTTTCGGTGAATCGGATCGTTCTGCATGTACTCGAGCATGTCGTGCATCCAGCCCATGTCCCACTTCAACCCGAATCCGAGCCCTCCCAGACTCGTCGGCCGGGATACCATCGGCCAGGCCGTCGATTCCTCCGCAACCGTCTGGATGTCTGGGATCGCGTCATAGAGGGTCTCGTTCATCCGTTTCAGAAAGCCGATCGCCTCGAGATTCTCGCGACCGCCTCGAGGGTTCGGGATCCACTCGCCCTCTGCGCGCGAGTAGTCCAGGTAGAGCATCGATGCCACCGCGTCGACGCGAAGACCGTCTGCGTGGTACACATCGAGCCAGTACAACGCACTCGACAGGAGGAAGCTGCGGACTTCATGACGGTCGTAGTTGAAGATCAGGCTCTTCCAGTCGGGATGAAAGCCCTTTCGCGGGTCGCCGTGCTCGTATAGGTGGGTGCCATCGAAGTAACCGAGGCCATGCTCGTCCGTGGGAAAATGGGATGGCACCCAGTCGAGTATCACGCCGACACCGCTCTGGTGCAGGCTGTCGATGAGGAACATCAGATCCTGCGGCGTCCCGTAACGACTGGAGGGCGCGAAGTAGCCGGTGGTCTGGTAGCCCCAGGAGCCGAAGAACGGATGCTCCATCACCGGCATCAGTTCCACGTGCGTGAAACCCTGCGCAGCGACGTACTCGGCGAGCCGGGGTGCGAGTTCGCGGTAGGAGAGGCTGCGCCATCCCTCCCCGGCGACGCGACGCCACGAGCCTACGTGTAACTCGTAGGTCGACATCGGCGCGTGAAGGGAATGACGGCCAGCGCGCGAATCCATCCATGAGGCGTCGTTCCACTCGTAGTCGAGATCCCAGACCAGCGAAGCCGTCGCCGGCGGGACCTCGGCGTGGAACGCAAACGGATCCGCCTTGTCCACCTGATAGCCGCCGATCCGGGATGCGATGTGATACTTGTACTGCGTCCCGCGCCCGATGCCGGGCACGAATCCCTCCCAGATTCCGGAGACCCCTCGTGCCTGGAGAGGATGACGCGCCGGCGTCCACTCGTTGAAGGGACCGACGACAGCGACGGACTCCGCGTTCGGCGCCCAGACCGCGAATCTCGTCCCCGGCTGGCCGTCCTGCGCTTCCATGTGCGCTCCGAGTCTCTCCCAGAGTCGTACGTGGCTGCCTTCGTTGAACAGGTGAAGATCCTGATCGCTCAGGCCCGTCGTGCTGTTTCGGCTCATCGTCCCCCCCCGTGCGCGGGCCGGTCCGGGTCGATCAGCGCAAGGATGCTCCGCAGCGGAATCGGGACCCAACTCGGCCGATTGTTGAGCTCGTACCCCAGCTCGTAGACGGCCTTCTCGAGCAGCAGCACTTCGAGCAGCGTCTCGAGCTGGCCCGGATCCGACGGAACCAGGTTCGTTCCCTCGACCGCACGCAGGTACGCGCGCAGGAACGACGAGCTCACCCAGATCCGCCACAGCTCGGACCACGGCTCGAGCACGGGCACATCCTCGACGCGGATCGTGCCCTCGCGCGAGAAATCGAGCAGAGAACCGCGTGCGGCGTAGTCGAAGGAGCGGAGCATGCCGGCGACGTCGGCGAGCGGCGAGCGCACGAGCCGCCGCTCACCAAGGGGACGGGCTGGCTCGCCCTCGAAGTCGATGATCACGAAGTCGCTGCCGGTGAACAGGACCTGGCCCAGGTGGAAATCGCCGTGGCAGCGGATCCGCAGCGCGTCGATGCGCTCGCCGAGGATGCCTCGGAAGCGCTCGCGGAGCTGGTCTTCCCCGGTGATCAACCGTTGTGCGTCGTCGGCGACGGTTGCGGGTAGGCGATCGCGCGTCGCGCGCAGCGTGTCGAGCGCGCGAGCGCTGAGGTTGCGCATCGATTGGTAGAGTGAGCGCTGGTAGAGCGTCGAGAAACGTTCGGGTGCGAATGCCGGATCCTCGCGATCGCTCGCGAGGGCGATGTGGAGTTCCCCGGTGCGACGGCCCAAGAGTCGCATCGTCTCGAGGAAGCCGCCGAGCATCTCGAGCACGACGGGCGGTGGGGGCGGTCCTTGGCTGATTTCCAGCAGCGAGCCGCTCGCGATCGGCGGGCGCTCGTCCGCATGCACGACCAGCGCATCCTCGTAGAAGCGCTTGATCTGGTCGAGCGTCCAGTGCCACGCATCGCCCTCGTTCTCGACCCAGTTCTGGAGGACGGCGATCGTGATCGACTCGCTGCGCGGCGTGCGATACTCGAGGAAGCCTGCGGTCATCGCGACATGAGCGAAGTCGTTCCGCTCGGTGAGGAAGCGACCGATCTCGAGATCCGGATTCGTCCCGACGGCCAGGCGGCGGAACAGCTTCAGCACCAGGCGTTCCCCGTATACGACCGAGGAGTTGCTCTGCTCGGCACCGAGCACGTGTGCCGGAAGGCGCGTCTCCGCGTCCCCTCGCAGCTTGCGGAAGGCCTTGGTGGTACCGGCGGCCAGCTCCCCCGCCGAGCCGCGCCAGCGCTTGCGGCGCGCGATGCCATCGAGCCAGGCACTACAGAACGCAGGATTCTCCAAGGCGTCGAAGAGCACCCGCGGCTCTCCGTCCTCCGCCGGGTGGACCACATCGGTGAGGACGGCATGGGGCGCATCGTGCAGCAGGCGATGAGCCGCTTCGCCTCGGGCGAAACCCATCGGTACCGCGTAGATCTCGCTGCCCCCGGAGGCGAGTTCGGTGCGCACCAGCAGCAACGCATCTGCATGGGCCTGGCTCCCGATCGGGATCGCGTCGATCAGCTTCACAGTGCGCAGGCGCGCGGCTTTGGCGCCGTACCAACGGCGCCCGCGCAGGATCTCCGGAAGCGCGCCTTCCAGAGCGGCGCGGTCGCGCTCGAGGAGCGCGTCGAGCGAAGAGGCGGAGGAGGACAGACTCGGCCTGCGTTGCTCACCGCTCTCGATCGCTTCACCGCGGGCTTCGCCTGGCTCGATCGAGAACCAGTAGAAAGAATGGGGACCGAGCGTCAGCAGGTACGGTAGATCTCCGATCGGCGGGAACGGACTGTGCGCGAACATCTCGACGGCCACCATGCCCTTGTACTTCGAGAGATCGAGCTCGACGTATTCGACGAAGCGCGACAAGTTGGCCACGACCAGGATCCGCTCGCCTTCCCATTCCCGGATGAACGCGAGGACCTTGCGGTTGCTCGGGTGCAGGAACTCGATCGACCCGCGACCGAGGGCCCGGTTCCGCCGGCGCAGGGCGATCAGCCGCTTCATCCAGTTCAGCAGCGAATGCGGGTTGTTGCGCTGTGCCTCGACGTTGACGCTCTCGTAGTGGTACTCCGGGTCGATGATGATCGGCAGGAACAGTCGCTGCGCGTTCGCAGTCGAGAAGCCGGCGTTCCGGTCCGAACTCCATTGCATCGGTGTCCGGACGCCATTGCGGTCGCCCAGGTAGAAGTTGTCACCCATCCCGATCTCGTCGCCGTAGTAGAGGACGGGCGTTCCGGGCATCGAGAACAGCAATGCGTTCAGCAGCTCGATGCGTCGGCGGTCATTGCCCAGCAGCGGGGCCAGCCGCCGACGGATTCCGAGATTGATGCGCGCCTTCACATCGTGCGCATAGACCCGGTACATGTAGTCGCGCTCTTCGTCGGTGACCATTTCGAGCGTCAGCTCGTCGTGGTTGCGCAGGAACAGCGCCCATTGGCAGTTCCCGGGGATCGTCGGGGTCTGGTGCAGGATGTCGATGATCGGATAGCGGTCTTCCATGTGGAGAGACATGAAGAGTCGCGGCATCACTGGGAAGTGGAAGGACATGTGACATTCGTCTCCGTCACCGAAGTAGGTGACGGCGTCCTCGGGCCACTGGTTCGCTTCCGCGAGCAGCATGCGATCCTGCCAGCGAGCGTCGACATGGGCGCGGAGCGCCTTCAGGAAGACATGGGTTTCCGGCAGATTCTCGCAGTTGGTGCCTTCGCGTTCGAACAGGTACGGAATCGCGTCGAGCCGCAGCCCGTCGACCCCGAGGCCGAACCAGAAGTCGAGGGTCCGCATGACCTCGCGCTGGACTTCGGGATTGTCGAAGTTGAGATCCGGCTGGTGCGAATAGAAGCGGTGCCAGTAGTAGGCGTTGGCCACCGGATCCCAGGTCCAGTTGGAGCGTTCGAAGTCCTTGAAGATGATGCGGACGTCGGGGTAGCGATCGGGCGTGTCGCTCCACACGTACCAGTTGCGCCAGCGGCTGTCCGGCGGCGCTCGTCGCGCCCGTTGGAACCACGGGTGCTGCTCCGAACTGTGGTTGATGACCAGCTCCGTCACGACGCGGAGACCGCGGCCGTGCGCTTCGCGCAGGAAGACCCGAAAGTCATCGAGAGTTCCCAGATCCGGATTCACATCGGTGTAGTCGGCGATGTCGTAGCCGTCGTCGCGCAGTGGGGACGGACAGAACGGAAGCAGCCACAGGACGGTGACGCCGAGGTCCTGGAGATAGTCGAGCCGCGAGGTCAGGCCGCGGATGTCCCCGATGCCATCCCCGTCGCCATCCTGGAAGGTGCCGATCCGAATCTCGTAGAAGATCGCGTCTTTGTACCAGAGAGGCTCGCGCTTCGGCGCCGGGCCCTTCTTGGTTTTGCTGCCGGCACTGCGCCGCGTTCGTGTCATCGTCCGTGTCTCACAGGTAGTAGTCGAAGTCGCGTTCGGTGCGCAGTCTCCGGCGCACGCGGAACACGTGCGCCGGAGACTGCGCCGGGTCGAGCGCGACGTAGTTGCGGGGCCCCTGCCACAGGAACGTGGCACCACCGATCAGATCGTGCATCTGGAACGCTCGATCGGGATCGAGTCCGATGCTCTCGAGCGGAAGCTCCAGCCAACCGGCGGCGGGGTGGTGCGGCGAGAGGTTGACCACCACCAGCATGGCCTCCTCGAGCGTCCGCCCCGTGCGGAGGTAAGCGATCAGGTCGTCGGAGTCGATCAGAAGGAAGCGTAGGGAACCGCGCCACGGATCCGGCTGCTCGTGCCGGATCGCGTTGATTCGCTGCACGAAGTCGACGATGTTGCCGGGCGCTCGCAGGTTCCAGTGCCGGATTTGATACTTCTCGGAGTCCCGGTAGTCCTCTGCACCGGGTCCCCCTTCCGCGACGCACAGCTCGTAGGGGGGGCCGTAGATGCCATAGCTGCCGGCCAGCGTCGCCGCGAGAACGAGCCGGATCTGGAACGCGGCGCGGCCGCCGTGCTGCAGGAACTCCGGGTTGATGTCCGGCGTGTTGGCGAAAAAGTTGGGTCGCAGCGTCTCCCGAACCGTTCCCTCGTTCAAGGTTTCGAGATAGGCCTGCAGCTCGTGCTTCGTGTTGCGCCACGTGAAGTACGTGTACGACTGTGAGAATCCCGCCTTGGCCAGGTACTCGACGATGCTCGGCCGCGTGAAGGCTTCGGCGAGGAAGATGCACTCGGGGTGCTCCGCACGAAGTTCCGCGATGGCCCATTCCCAGAACGCGAACGGCTTGGTGTGCGGATTGTCCACCCGAAAGATCGTGATGTCGTGGCGGATCCAGAACTGGAACACGTCCAGCAGCCCCTGCCACAGGCCGCGCCAATCTTCGCACTCGAAGTCTAGCGGATAGACGTCCTGGTACTTCTTCGGCGGGTTCTCGGCGTACTGGATCGAGCCGTCGGGCCGATGGCGGAACCACTCCGGGTGCTGGCGCACCCACGGGTGGTCCGGCGAACACTGGAAGGCGATGTCGAGCGCGACCTCGAGCCCGAGCTCACGCGCCTCCGCCACGAAGGCGTCGAAGTCGGCGAGCGTGCCGAGTTCCCGGTGGATCGCGCAGTGGCCACCGTCGGCGGAGCCGATCGCCCACGGACTCCCGGGATCTCCCGGCGCCGAAATGGCAGCGTTGTTCGGGCCTTTCCGATGCGTCGTTCCGATCGGGTGGACGGGGGGCAGGTAGACGACATCGAATCCCATCGAGGCCGCGTGACGCAGGCGCGCCCGCGCGTCGGCGAACGACCCGTGTCGGCCCGGCTCCGGCGCGCACGATCGCGGGAAGAACTCGTACCACGCGCCGAAACCCGCCCGCTCACGTTCGACCTCGATGGAGAGCGTGCGGCCACTGGCTGCCTCGTCGCGTCGGTCTGGATGACGGCTCATCGAATCGGCCAGTGTCTCGGAGAGCGCCGTCTCGATCCCCAGGGCGGGGTCGGCTTCGGCGACCAGGCGCCGCGCCGCCTCGCTGAGCGCGCGGGCGTCTGCGCGATCGGCGCAGCGGTGAGCCGCGTCTGCGACCATCGCGGCACCTTCGAGCAGCTCGCTGCGCACGTCGAGTCCAGCGTCCACTTTGCGAGACAGCCCGTGCCGCCAGGTGCCGAAGCGATCCAGCCAGGCGGAGATGGCGTACTCGTAGCGGCCGATCCACTCGACGACGAAGTTCGCGCACCAACGGTCGTTGCCCAGCGCCTGCATCGGCGTTTCGATCCACGTCGGATCGCCGAAACGGCGGTGGCGCAGCACGGCGCGGAGGAGGTCGTGGCCATCGGCGAAGATCCGTGCGGAGACGTCGACGACGTCGCCAGCGATGCGCTTGCACGGGAAACGACCGTCATCGATCTCCGGATCGATCGCTTCGATGACGATCCGCGCAGGCGGACGCCCCACGTCCAGCACAGAACCCGGCCCAGAGCGTCCGGGCGGGGAGGGGGTGGACGCAAAGGCTGCCTCGGTCGCAGCGCGATTCCGCTTCGGTCCCGGTCTGGGTTTCGGTTCCGGCTTCGGCTTCGGTTTCGCGGTCGATTCCGCACTCGATTCCGCGCTCGGTTCCGCGCTCGATTCCGCGCTCGGTTCCGGGGTCCTCTCGGAACCCGGAATCTGTTTCGGAGGCTTCATTTCGATACGCTAGAGTCTACCGGCACAAAGTCGATCGGCCACCGCGCTGCGTTCAGCCGCGCATGTTCATTCGAGCGGCTCTGTCAGCGCAGCGTGAGTTCTTCGCAGCTCGCTCGCACCCAGCCCGGCATGCAGCTCTGTTCGTGACACTGCTCCTCGAGAGCGGTGACACGGAGATCCCAGACGTCGGCCGCTCGCTGCGCTTCGAGCACGTCCTCGCGCGAACACTCGGTTCCAGGGCGAGAGCCGCTCTCGCAGGCGCGGTGGTTCTCGATCGCGACGGCCAACCGTTCTTCGATCGGCGGCCGTTCGCTGCGCAGCGAGGCGCCGCGGTCGCACCAGCTCTTCGCCATCGCGAGGTCTTCCGCCGCACAGCGGAGCGACAGTCCGAATCGGCTACACGTGGTTCCGTGATCGCGCCAGCACGCGAGCTGGGCGCTTCGACCCGGGTAGGTCGCGCAGTCGCGCGGCTCGTCTGCCACGGCATCCGTGGCTGCAGTGGCTTCGCCGCCCTCTGCGGAAATCCGGCTCTGCCGTTTCGGTGCCTCGACCGGAGATGCCGCAGGTGCGGATGCGAGCGGCGTCCGCGACACGATGATGGCGTCCGGGGGAAGTCGCCGCTCGTCGTCGACGAAGCCGACCGAACCGTCCGCGGTTCGGTAGCGCACCAACTCCCCGGCGAAGGCTGGCTCGGCCAGGAGCGCGAGCAGGAGCGCGACGACGATGGTCATCCCGTCGCGATCGGATTTCCACACGGATCGCTTGAGGAAGCGCGCATTTCTCGCTCTCGATCGGCTCGGGGCAGATCGCTTGGCCTGCGGGATCGCTCCAGCGCTGTCCCGCCAGGACGCCGAATCGATCTCCGACGTCACTCCGAGCGGGTTGCCTCGATCAGCTCGATCCGGGTGCCGTCCGGATCGGTGACGAAGATCGCCGCTCGCCCGGCGTCCTCGATGCGCAGGCGCGTGTAGCGGAGCACGCGGCCGCCCGATTCCGTGACGACGGCGATCGCCGCTTCGAGATCGTCGACCACCAGCGACAGGTGGGTGATCCCCAGCGCGTTCATCGGGCGCGGCTCTCCCGTCCCGCGATGCCCGGGCGACGCGTAGTGCAGAAGCTGCACGTGCAGCTCGTCGCGCTCGAGAACGGCCACGCGCAGGTCGAGATCCGGGATGCTGAACAGCGCCTCCGCAGCGTCGCCATACACGTCGAGGCGCTTGCTCTCCCGAAAGCCGAGAGCCTCGCGCCAGAACGTGAGAGCGCGCTCCAGATCGGAAACGCAGATCCCGAGATGCGAAAGACGGCCGAGTCCCATCGGGACACGCTAGAGCGGATCGAGAGGCGCGGTCAAGGTGGGGGTGCCAGCGGGGCCCGCTGAACGCGGCGTCCGAGCCCGCGATACGCAGGGGGGTCGGCCCGGGCCTCGTAGTGGTAGGATGGCCCGAACCCGACTCATCTCCGTTTGCCCGAACGTCGATGAACCCGGGAACGCATCCCGAGAGCCCGGGAGAGCGAGAACCAGGAGAAGGGACGGTGATGGTTCCGGAATCGACCTCGTCGCGTCCACTGCGAGGCCGCCGATCGGCGGCCCGCAGGGCCTCGTTGGCAGCCATACTGTTCGCGTTGCTGGCCTCCACGGCGACCGGTGCCAGTGGCACGGCGAGTCGTGCCGAGCCGACCCTGCGTGCCGAACTGCTCGAGCGCGCGTTCGAGGCCTACCGCCGCGTCGAGGCGAGCGGGCGGATCGGGAATCCCGTCCTGACGGTAATCGACTATTCGCTGCCGTCGTCGTGGCGTCGGCTCTGGGTTCTGGATCCGGCGACGCGACGCGTGCTGGCCCATGAGTACGTGGCCCATGGCCGCGGCTCGAACCATCCGGAAGATCCCGCGCGGGCGATTCGGTTCGGCAACGAGCCGGAGAGTCATCGTACGAGCCTCGGCAGCTTCCTGACCGGCGACACCTACACGGGTCGACACGGGATCTCGCTCGAACTCGACGGGCTCGAACCCGGAGTCAACGATCGCGCGCGCCAGCGACGCATCGTGATTCATCCCGCGGACTATGTGAGTGAGGAGTTTCGCGCGCGCAGCGGCGGCTGGGTCGGCCGCAGCTTCGGCTGCCCGGCCCTCGCGCCCGAGGTCGCTCCGGCACTGATCGAGCGGATTCGCGGCGGCAGCGTGTTGTACGCGGGCGCCGCCGAACAGGATGGCGAAGTCGCCGACGACGACCGGTACCCGCAGCGCCGCTTGCCGGACTCGGCCCGACCCGGTCGAGACCGGTAGCCGCCGACGCGATCAGGAATCGCGTGCTGCGAGTGCCCGCTCGAGTGCAGCGTCGTGTCCGTAGAGGTCGTCGTAGAACGAGATCGTGCCGTCCCGACGAGCGATCGCCGAGGCGTAGGCGATGACGACCGCGACGGGAGGCGCGACGCGGACGAAGGTCTCGTGCGTGCCGGCCATGGCGGTGCGGATGCGTTCCGGCGGCCAATCCGGCTGTTCGCGAAGAACCCATTCGGCGAGTTCCGCGGGGCGTTCGACGCGAATGCAGCCGTGACGGAAATTCCGCCGGCTGCGGGCGAACAGATCCCGCGATGGGGTATCGTGCAGATAGACACTGTGCGAGTTTGGGAACAGGAATTTGACGCGACCGAGCGCGTTGCCGGGGCCGGGACGTTGGCGCAATCGCGCGCGGCTCTGCGCCAACGCTTCGACACTCGCCGCGGTCGCCGGCAACATCGTCTCGCCGGCCACGATCTCGAAGCGTCGAGTCGCGAGCCGGCCGGGATCGCGGCGCAGCTTCGGCAGCTCCCCGTGAACGGTGATCCCGTCCGCGGACAGGCCGTGCCGATCTTGGAAGCGCAGGATCTCTGCGACCAGCGCACCGTCGTACACCGAGTCGACGTCGAGGGACGCGTCCGGCAGGTCGCCGAGTGCGATGAGTCCGCGCGCGGGGCAGTCGGCACCCGGGGCCGGTTGGTCGGGCCTCAGCGTTCCCGGACCCACCACCGGGTCGATGTCGAGCTCTCGGGCGAGCGCGGGGTGGCGCGCTTGGTCGACCAGGCGCCGTTACTGCGCGAACTCCGGCTCCGCTTCGACGACGCTGCCCGCGAGGTCGCCATCGCGCAGCGCCTTCGTCAGCAGAGCGACGAAGTCGATGTGCTTCGGGTCGGTCTCGTAGATCGCCAACGGGTCGTCGCGCGGCGGCCCGGCTCGCACAGCGGCCTCGACGTGTTGCGAGATCGGCTCTCTTGCCAGCTCTGCCCGGACCGGGCTGGAGCCGAGCCAGGCCCCGACCGACAGCGCGAGCAGGATTGCGCCGATTCTGACGTCGGCTCCCCGGCTCGTCAGGGCGCTTCTTCCGCGGATCTGCATGAGAGTGCGAGTGTGGGCGTCGATGTCGGGGCGTCAACGGCGCTCCCTCGAGGCAGGCGGGAATCGAACGCGCGGCGCTCGGTGTCCGCTTCGGGCATCCTGGGGGGCGCCGGGAACCCCGCGTGGGCCCATCGTGTCTCCCGTGTCTCGGGGTCCCGTCACCCGAGGTTCGGGGTTCCGGCTTGGCTCTCCGGTTGGTACGAGGAGGATCTTTGGAGGCTCTGAACGACGTTCTGGTCATCGTGACCTGCTTGTTCTTCTCTGCGTTCTTCTCGGGCAGCGAGACCGCGCTGCTGCGCGTCCGCGCCCACGACCTCGAGGAAGATCTCCAGCACAGCCACAGCCCGGCGCCTGTCGCTGCGCTGTCATTGCTGCGCTCCACGTCGCGGCTGCTGGTCACGATCCTCGTTGGCAACAACGTCGTGAACCTGCTGGCCGCTGCGCTGGCGGCGTCGCTGGCGATTCGGCTCGTCGGCGAGGACGCCGGCGTGATCCTCTCGACGATCACCATGACCGTGCTGGTGCTGGTATTCGCCGAGGTCCTGCCGAAAGCGTTCGCGGCGCGCCATCCGCGCCGGGTCGTCGGCGTCGTCGCGCTGCCGTTGTACCTGCTTCACCAGCTGCTGCGGCCCGTCCATCTCGCCTTCGATCGTTTCGTCGATCCGCTGGTGCGTCGCCTCGGCGCCGGTAGCGAGGGCGAGCCGATGAGTTCGGCCGAAGAGTTGCTGCGCCTCGCGCGATCACAGGATCAGGTGGAGTCCGGCGTTCCGACGCCGGCGTCGATCATCGGGGGCGTGGCCCGCGCCACAGAGATGCACGCGGCCGACATCATGGTGCCGCGTACGGAGATCTTCGCACTGCCGCTCGAGACGCCGCCCGCGGATCTCCTCGAGCAGCTCCTCGAAGAGCGCTACACGCGCGTCCCCATCTATCAGGAGTCGATCGACAACGTGATCGGGATCGTGCACTTGAAAGATTTGATCGAGGCGGTGCGCGCTGGGAAACAGAGTCTGCAAGGAATCCTCAAACCGGTGCTGCGCGTCCCCGAGCGCAAGTTGATCCTGCCACTGCTCGCCGACATGCAAAGAGCCTTTGCGCATCTCGCAGTCGTGAAGGATGCATTCGGCGTGACACTCGGCCTCGTGACGCAGGAGGACATCCTCGAGGAGATCGTCGGTGAGATCCGTGACGAGTTCGATCGCGAGGAGCTGCTGACGATCCGTACGCTGTCCGACGGCAGTCATCAGGCGCTCGGTCGCATCAAGGTTCTCGACTTCAATCGGGAAACCGGCTGGGACGTGCCGGCCGAACGCGGCGATACCCTGTCCGGGCTGGTCTTCAACGAACTCGGCCGCGCCCCGCGCAAGGGCGACCGGGTGTGCGTCTCCGACTACGAGATCACGGTCGTCGACATTTCCGGCGCGCGCATCACCGAGCTGCGCATCGCGCGGCGACCGAAGGACGACGCGGACACACGCGATGACGCCGAGGACGCAGCGCCTCCGAGCGGCGCCGCCGGCTGACCACCGCCGCCGGCCCCTCCGGCGCGGCAACGCAGAACCGGAAACGCAGAAAAGGGGACGTCCTCCCGGGAAGCAGGAGACAGAAGCAGGGGACGTTCTTTCCGTATTTCCGTTGTCCATGGCATTCAGCGCATACACGACAGATCGAAACGGGGACAACGGAAATACGGAAAGAACGTCCCCGTCCGCGCGTCCCCGTCCGCGTTCCCGTCCGGACCCGAGCTTGCGGCGCGTCGAGCGGACGCCGATCCTACGGGAATGATCGATCCTGCCCGCCCGCGTCCGCGCGCCGTGTTGCTCGGCGTTCAACTGCCCGGCGTCAGCGACGGCGAGTTCGACTCGTCGCTCGCCGAGCTGTCGCGACTCGCCAAGACACTGGGCCTCGAGGTGGTCGGTCGGGTCACCCAGAAGCGCGCACGGCTCGCCACCGGGGCCGTCGTCGGCGATGGCAAGCTCCAGGAGCTGGCGCAGTGGACCGGCGGCACCGGCGTGGTTCCGATCGGGCCGCCGCAAGCGCGTCGCAGATCGAAGTCCGAGGCGGCGCAGGACGACGACGAGGCAGCCGGCGCCGATGCCGCGGCGTCGACCGCGTCCGAACCCGGGGACGGCGAGACCGAAGACGCGGGTGCGGCTCCCGACGCGGCGGTCCGCGCAGACATCGTACTCGTCGACCACGACCTCACACCGTCGCAGGCGCGCAACCTCGAGCGTGCGAGCGGGGCCGAAGTGCTCGACCGCAGCGCCGTGATCCTCGCGATCTTCCAGCGTCACGCGCGCAGCCGCGAGGCGCGGTTGCAGGTGGAGATCGCGCGGCTCGCGTATCTGGCGCCGCGGCTGCGCGAGACCGGCGGCGGCAAGGACCGGCAGGGGGGCGGCATCGGCGGCCGCGGCGCCGGCGAGAGTTCGATCGAGCTCGACCGCCGAAAGGTGCGCGACCGCATCGCCGAGCTGCGCGCCGAGCTCGCGCAGATCGAGCGCGACGCCGGCACGCGCCGCAAGCGCCGCGGCGCTCAGCCGACCGTCGCGCTGGTCGGCTACACGAACGCCGGCAAGTCGTCGTGGATGCGGCTGCTCACCGGCAGCGGCGTGCTCGTCGAGGACAAGCTCTTCGCGACGCTGGATACCACCGTGCGCGCGCTGCACCCGGAGACGACAACGCGTGTCCTCGTGTCCGACACGGTCGGCTTCATCAAGAAGCTGCCGCACGATCTGGTCGCCAGCTTCCGCTCGACGCTCGACGAGGCCCGCGACTGCGACCTGCTGCTTCACGTCGTCGACGCGTCCGACGCGTCGTTCCCCGCACAGATGAAAGTGACGCAGGAGGTACTCGCCGAGATCAGTGCCACCGAGAGCCCGCGACTGCTGGTGCTGAACAAGGCCGACCGCATCGACGCCGCTACTCGGGCGCACCTCGCGCTCGCGTGGCCTGACGCGATCCTCGTCTCCGCAAAGAACCCCGCCGACATCGCGGTGCTGCGCGATCGCATCCTCGCGTTCTTCGAGCGGGACATGGAAGAGGCCGACCTCTTCGTCCCATACACGAAGCAGCGCATCGTCGGCGAAGCGCACGCGAACACCCGCGTCCTCGCAGAGCGGCACGACGAGGCTGGCACCCATCTGCGCGTGCGCGCCCGCCCGGACGTCCTCGCACGCTTACGGACCGGCGCGGGCGCCTGAGGGACGTCGCGCTCCGGCATCAGCCCGCCGCGGAACTCCTGCGCGCTTCGACGAGCCGATACAGGACCGGCAGCACGATCAGCGTGAGCACCGTCGACGAGAGGATTCCGCCGATGACGACCGTCGCGAGCGGGCGCTGGACCTCGGCGCCGGCGCTCGTCGCGAGCGCCATGGGTACGAAGCCGAGCGAGGCGACCAGCGCGGTCATCAGCACTGGCCGCAGGCGCGTGAGGGCGCCTTCGTGCAGGGCGTCCGCGAGGGGCATGCCTTCCCGGCGCAGCTCGTTGATGAACGAGAGCAGCACGACACCGTTCAGCACCGCGACGCCGGACAAGGCGATGAAGCCGACGCCGGCCGAGATCGATAGCGGGATGCCGCGCAGCCAGAGCGCGAGGATGCCGCCGGTCCACGCGAGCGGTACGCCGCTGAAGACCAGCAGCGCGTGACGCAGCGAGCCGAACACTCCGGCGAGAATGGCGAGGATCAGCAGCAGCGCCAGCGGCACGACCACCTGAAGCCGGCGCGTCGCAGACTCGAGCTGCTCGAATTGGCCGCCCCACGTGCTCCAGTAGCCGGTCGGGAGCTGCACGCGCTGCTCCAGTCGGGTCTGCGCGTCGGCGACGAAGGACCCGATGTCGCGTCCGCGCACGTTGGCCGTCACCACGACGCGTCGCTTGCCGTTCTCGCGGCTCACCTGGTTCGGGCCGGTGGCGATGCGCAGCGCCGCGATGGCGCCGAGCGGGACCACCCGCCGCGTCGCCTGTCCGCCGCTCGCGAGACGCAACGGGTCTTCCCGCGGCGAGTCGGCTTCCGGCAACGCGATCGGCAGGCGCGCGAGCGCACCCAGATCCGCTCGCAGCGCTTCCGGCAGCCGGACCACCAGGTCGAAGCGCCGATCGCCTTCGAAGAGCTGCCCGGCCGCCTCGCCGCCGATCGCGATCCGCACGACTTGCTGCACGGCGTCGAGCGAGAGCCCGAAGCGCGCGAGCGCGGGCCGGTCGAAGTCGACCTCCAGGAACGGCAACCCGGTGCTCTGCTCCACCGAGACGTCTGCGGCGCCCGGCACCTCTTCGAGCGCTGCAGCGATCTCGTCGCCGAGGCCCGCCAGCACGGCGAGGTCGTCGCCGAACACCTTCACGGCGACGTCGCTGCGCACGCCGGCGATCAGCTCGTTGAAACGCATCTCGATCGGCTGCGTGAACTCGTATCGGTTGCCCGGCAGCCGTACGACCGCCTCTTCGATCTCGCGCACCAGCTCGGCCTTCGGCTTGCGCGGATCCGGCCATTCGGCGCGGTCCTTCAGGATCACGAAGCCATCGGCCACGTTCGGCGGCATCGGGTCGTTGGCCACCTCGCCGGTGCCGATCTTCGTGAACGTGTGCGAGACCTCCGGAAACCGTCCGAGGGTGCGTTCGAGCGCCCCCTGCATCTCGACCGCCTGCGTGAGACTCGTACCCGGAATCCGGAGCGCGTGCAGCGCGATGTCGCCCTCGTCGAGGCCCGGAATGAACTCGCGGCCCATCCGCGAACCGAGTGCGAGCGACGCGACCACCAGCAGCACGGCGACGCCGATGACCGGTAGCGGCCGCGGCAACACCGCGTCCAGCACGCGGGCGTAGCCGCGCCGGGCAACGCGCAGCAGCGGGTTCTCCCGCTCCCGCACCCTGCCGCCCAGCAGCAGCGCCACGGCGGCCGGGACGAAGGTCACCGAGAGCACGAGCGCCGACAGCAGCGCGAGGATCACCGTGATCGCCATCGGGTGGAACATCCTGCCCTCGACGCCGGTGAGCGCGAGGATCGGCACGTAGACGATCAGGATGATCGTCACGCCGAACACACTGGGCCGCACCACCTGTCGCGTGGCGTCGGCGACGACTTCGAGCCGCTTCGCGAGCGGCAGCGGTCCGCCGTGCTCTTCGTTGGCCTCCGCCAGCCGCCGGATGCAGTTCTCGACGATGATCACGTCAACATTTCTTCTCCGTATTCCTACGTTCATTTGTCGTTAGAGGTTACTCCACTACCAGTATCGTTTCTTTTCGCCTTAATTTCAGGTTATATGTATCGTGAAAATGTATGACGGGTGTCATGTTAGGGCGCTGGCTACGCCAGCTTTCAGGTCGTTCGCTTTGCTCA
>CAYOHN010000054.1:0-15905 GCA_964403735.1 uncultured Spirochaetales bacterium
CCCTGACGCGTGAAAAGCGGGAAGAAGTCGACGAGCAGCGCCGCAAAGACCGTCAGGTTCTGCCAATCGTCGCGCGCCGAGAGCGCGTGGAGAAAAGCGGAGGGCTGCCCGGGACCGAGCGGGACCGCGAGCGTGTCATCCGGTCGCAGCAGCGCCGCAGCCTCGGCTTGGGTCGACATCCGCATCCAAGTCCCCCTCTCGATCGGTTCACCGGGCGTCGCCCCGGGGCGCCCGATTCCGGCCGAAGAGTCTCCACTCCCGAGCGGCGGCCGGCAATCGGCCTCCCGACCTTTGGAGGCCAGGGCCTTCTTTGGACGCGTCCGCTTTCGCGGCTCCGGGCGGCGGCTACCATCCGACGCCCGGAGGTACCCATGAGTCATCGCATTCTGTTCCCGGTCGCAGCGCTGCTGGCGATCACGGCGATCGCAGCGCCCGCTCGCGCCCAGAAAGCCCCCAGCACTGACGACGAGAAGACGTTCTACGCCCTCGGTCTGAGCGTGGCCCGTAGCCTCGAGTCCTTCCAACTGACGCCTGCTGAGCTCGAGTTCGTCATCACGGGTCTGCGCGACCAGATCGGCGAAGATGAGCCGAAGGTCAGCCTCGAGGAGTTCGGGCCGCGTATCCGGACGCTGGCCGAGTCTCGCGCCGAGGCCGCGGCGGCCGAAGAGCGGGCCGCCGGCCAGGAGTTCCTCGCCAAGGAAGCCGCTGTCGCCGGTGCCGTGAAGACGGAATCCGGGCTCGTGAAGCGGGTGCTCGACGAAGGAGACGGCGCGTCGCCGAAGTCCAACGACATGGTCAAGGTGAACTACAAGGGCACTTTGCGCGACGGCACTGTGTTCGACAGCTCCGAGAAGCACGGCGAGCCTGCACAGTTTAGACTCGGCGGCGTGATTCCGTGCTGGACCGAGGCGCTACAGACGATGAAGGTCGGTGAGAAGGCCCACATCACGTGCCCCGCGGATCTCGCGTACGGCGACCGCGGCTTCCCGGGCTCGATCCCGCCCGGCTCGACGCTCGCATTCGATGTGGAGCTACTCGAGATCCTCGACGCGGCGAGCGCGCCTCCGACTTCGCCCGGCCATCCGTAACGCTGATCGTAGCGCTGGTCCGGAGCACTGCTCCGTAGCGTCGACCCCGGATCGCACGGTTCGGGAACCCTGGCGCCGCGATGGAACCGTTTCCACTGCGGCGTCAGGGCCGCGACAGTTGGCTCGGGGCCAGCCGGATCGGATCTCTCATGCCTCGAGCGGACCGTGCTCGAGCCGTGGCAATACGTAGCGGGCGAACAAATCGCATTCGCCGGCATGCGGATACCCGGACAGGATGAACGCGCGAATGCCGAGCGCGGCATAGCCGTTCAGTTTCGCCAGCACCTGATCGGGATCGCCGACGATCGCCGCTCCGCAGCCACTGCGCGCTCGGCCGATGCCGGTCCACAGATGCTCCTCGACGAAGCCCTCGTCGTCGGCGGCTTCCCGCATCTCGGCCTGCCGCTGGACGCCGATCGAGGCGTGATCGAGCGAGCGCTTGCGGATCGCCTCGCCGGTGCCGGGGTCGAGCTGGGCCACCAGCGAACGCGCCGCGGCTCGCGCCTCCGATTCCGTCTCCCGCACGATGACGTGCACCCGATAGCCGAAGAGCAGTCGCCTGCCGACTCGCTCGGCGCGCCCCCGCATGTCCTCGAGTAGCGCCCGCACCGCCGGCAATGGCTCGGGCCACATCAGGAAGACGTCGGCCTCCTCAGCCGCGACGCGCCGAGCGGGTTCGGAGAGCCCACCGAAGTAGAAGAGCGGCGCTCGCCCCGAGACGGTTCGAATACCCGGCGGATCGAGATCGAAGGAATGGAAATCCCCGCGCGGAGACGCGGCCTTCCCGTCGAGCAGCGTCCGGAGAATCTGCATGCACTCGCGCGTCCGCTGATAGCGCGGCTCCGACGCGAGCGGCGCGCCGGGCAGGTCGCTCGAGATGATGTTGACGGTCAGGCGTCCGCCGAGCATCTGATCGAGCGTCGCGAGCTGGCGCGCGAGCTGCGGCGGCCACAGCTCGCCGCAGCGGACCGCGACCAGCAACCGGATCCGAGACGTCGAGGGCGCCACCCCCCCGGCGAAGGCCACCGAATCGATCCCCAGTGCATAGCCGGACGGACACAGAATGTTGTCGAAGCCGTGGCGTTCCGCGCGCAGCAGGATGTCGGAGCAATGGGCGAAGCTGCTACGGAGGTTCGGGTTCGGAACGCCCAGGACCTCGTAGTCGTCGTCACAGAGCGGGCAGAACCAGGAGATCTCGAGGGTGTCGGTCATGGCATCGGCTCTCCCTGCGAAGCGACGACGAGTTCGTACCACTCGCGCCGCGACAGGTTCACGTCGAATGCGCGCAGGCATTCGCGAATCCGCTCCGGCTGCTGGGTTCCGATGATCGGGATGGCACCGGAGGGATGGACCAGCAACCAGGCCAGCGCGACGGCTGCGCGGGAGACGCCCTCGCGCGCGGCGATTCGATCGAGCGCTTCGAGCAGGTTCGCCAGGCGGGCGCCATCGGGCTCCGCGCGCGCCGCCTCGACCGAGAGCGTCAGGCGTCCGCCGCCAAGTGGGCTCCACGCGAGCGGCGTCATCCGCACGCCGAGGCACTGATCGAGAACACCGTCTCGCAGCGGCGTCAGCGTCCAGCACGACCATTCGGGCTGGTGGGTCGCGATTGGAAAGTCGAGCCACTGCTGCAGCGCCGCGCACTGCGCGGCGCTGTAGTTCGAAACGCCGACTTCCAGGATCTTCCCCTGCTCCCGAAGCCGCGTGAGCGCGCCCGCGACGTCCTCCGGATGGGCGAGCCAGTCCGGACGATGGAGCTGGTAGAGATCGATCCGCTCGATCCCGAGCCGCACCAGCGAGGCTTCGCAGGCCGCTGTGAGGTGTTCGGGGCTCGAGTCATAGGGAATGGGGGGAACGATTCCCCCCTTGGTGGCGATCAGCATGCGCTCGCGCAGTGCGGGCGCGTCGGCGAGTACCCGGCCCAACAGCGCCTCGCTCTCGCCGAAGCTGCGTCCGCCGTGATCGAGCCCGTAGACATCGGCGAGGTCGAACAGATCGATGCCGGCCATCAGTGCAGCTTCGACGTAGACGCGCGCTCGCTTCGCATCGTCGCCCACCATTCGCCAGAGGCCAGCGGCGATCGGGAATGCGGACAGGGGGCTGCGCCCGAGATGGCGGCGCGCGGTCGAGAGCGGCAGGGCATCCATCGGCGGCGTAGGCTATCACAACTCGCCCATCGATCGGGAGGCAGCCAGTGGCACTGGAGCGCGGGAACGACGAAACGATTCGCTACGGCATCATCGGCACGGGCATGATGGGCTGCGAGCACATCCGGAACCTCGCATTGCTGCCGGGCGTCGAGGTCACCGCGATCGCGGACCCGAACGAACGCAGCCGCGGCTGGGCCCGGCTGGCGCTGGCCGGTCGCTCCGTCGAGGAGTTCGAGGATTCACGAGAGCTGCTGCGCCGCGCCGCGGTGGATGTCGTCGTGATCGCAACGCCGAACCATACACATTACGAGGTATTGCGAGCCGTCTTCGAGACGGACAAGCACGTGCTCGTCGAGAAGCCGCTGTGCACCGAGGCCGACGACTGCAAGCGGGTGATCGAAGCGGCGGCGAAGCATCGCGGGTTGGTCTGGGTGGGCATGGAGTATCGCTACATGCGGCCCGTGGCGCGTTTGGTCGAGGAGGTGCAGCACGGTGCCATCGGGAAGCTGTGGATGCTCGCGATCCGGGAGCACCGATTTCCGTTTCTGCGCAAGGTCGAGGACTGGAACCGCTTCAACCGTAATACGGGGGGGACGCTGGTGGAGAAGTGCTGCCACTTCTTCGACTTGATGAATCTGATCGTGCAGCAGCGCCCTGTCCGCGTGTATGCGTCGGGCGGTGCCGACGTGAATCATCGCGACGAGCGCTATGACGGCGAGACGCCGGACATCCTCGACAACGCCTTCGCGGTGGTGGACTTCGCCGGCGGCGCGCGGTCGCTGCTCGACCTTTGCATGTTCGCGGAGAATGCGAGCCACGAGATGGAGATCGCGGCAACCGGCGATGCCGGCAAGGCGGAAGCCTTCGTCCCCGCGCAGCGCCTGGTACTCACGCGGCGCGACCGCAACGAGCCGGCGACCATCACGTTTCCGCTCGCGGCCAATCTTGCCCACGCCGGCGCCCATCACGGGTCCACGTTCTTCGAGCATCTCGCGTTTCGAGATGCCATCCGGACGGCAGGGGCGCCGGTCGTCTCCGTCGAGGACGGAGCGCTCGCTGTGGCCATGGGCGCAGCCGGCGAGCGATCGGCGAGACTCGGCAGACCCGTCGAGCTGTCGGAGTTGGGCTTCTAGCGGAGCTCTAGAGGGCGACCTTGCATCGATCTTCACATTCGAGCTGAATCCGGCGCGTCCTTCACCGAAATGTCACGAAACTCGCCCAATCCGAGTCGAGTTTCGCTTCCCTCGTCGCAGCGGGCTCCGATAGACTCCTCGACTCCGATGAGTGCTCGGAATCCCGTCACACAAACGTCGTTTGATCGCAGGGCTTCGGTCGGTCCCCGGCTGATCGAAGGCCTGCTCGCCCCCGTCGAGGCGCTCGTCGCGACGGCCGGAGCGCCCGGCACCTCGACGGCGCGACGCCTCCGGCTCCTCGGCACCGTGGGGCACCGCGTCGATTCGCTGTTCCAGGCTCGTGCTTCCGCTCTCCGCGTCGCGGCGGCCGGAACGGCGGCTCTCGTTCGTAGGAAGCGGCTCCGCAGCCTGTTGGACGAGGCGCAGGCGTTGTGGGCGGATCCGATCGTGCCCGGCCTGCAGGAGCACGGGATCGGCATCCACGCCTGGCGCGAGCTCGCCACCCATGAGCACAGGGCGCTCGCGCAGGTCTTCGTTCGGGAACTCTTCCCTCTCCTGACGCCGCTCACCGTCGACGCCACGCACCCGTTTCCCGCCGTGGCGAGCCTGGCCCTCAACGTGGCGATTTCCGCTCGCGACCGCCGAAGCGGTGCAGAGCGCTTCATCGGCATCGAGATTCCGCCAACCGTCCCGCGCTTGCTCTGCATTCCCGACAGCCGGAGCCTGGTGCCCGTGGAGTCCGTGATCGGCGCGAATCTGCAAGGACTGCTGCCGGATCTCGAGGTCGTTCATCATCACACCTTCCGCGTCACCCGGGATCGGCGACCTTCGGGAGCCCGCGCGGTCTTCGATGGCCTCGTCTCTCGCACGCGGCGCGCCGTGCGTCTCGAGGTCGACGCGGAGATGCCCCCGGCGCAGCGTGCATTGCTGGTGGCGGGGCTGGGGCTCGACCCGGCGGATCTCGACGCCTGTGTGGCCCCGCTCGATCTCGCCGCAGTGACCGCCGTGGCATTGGCTCGTCTTCGGGCGCGACGCGGCGAGGACGAGGCGAGCGTGCGCAGCGGCGCGAGGAAGCGCGCTCGAAATGCCGGTGGTTGCTGAGCTCCCGTCGCCTCGCGGACGTAAGAGCGCGGCACCGCGCGCAGAGGGTGCGGCGCCGCGCCGACTCCTGTTGCTTCGACACGCCAAGTCCAGTTGGGACGATTCCTCGCTCGCGGATCGGGAGCGCCCGCTGGCCCCGCGCGGACGGCGCGCGGCCCAGGCAATTGCGCGGCACCTCGCCGTCGGCGCGAGCGGCGTTCCCACACGGGTCCTGTGCTCTTCCGCTCGTCGCACCTTGGAAACCCTGGAGCCACTGCGTCGCTGTTTCGGACCCGACACGACCGTGCAGATCGACGACGCGTTCTACCTGGCAAGCGCCTCGCGATGGATCGAGCAGCTCCGCGAACTCCCGGACGAGCAGGCGGACGTCCTGGCGATCGGCCACGATCCGGGGCTCCACGATCTCGCCTTGGCGCTCACCCGCCCCGACCCGAGTCCGAAGTACCGGCACTTGTGCAGGAAACTGCCGACCGGAGCGCTCGTCGAAGTGGAGGTGTGGCTCTCCTCTTGGCGCGACCTCGCGGCCGGAAGCGCTCGTCTGGTGGAGTTCACGCGACCCCGCGATCTCGACTGAGCGACGGCACCCGGGGCCCAGCCGCACGGCGCGCGACTACTCCTGACGCCGATACAGCTCGTTCAAATACTCGACCAACAACCGCTCGCGCAATTTTGCCGGCAGAGCATTCAGGACCTCGTTGATCTCCGCCATGCGCCCGGGAAGCGAGGTGCCGTCGACCCCTGCCATGCCGAGCAGGCCGGCGAACGCTTCCGGGCCCAGCGTGTCCGGATCGAGCGACCCGAAGGCTTCGCGGATCTTGCCGGCGAGCTCGCCCGACGGCAGCGCGCGAGCGGCCGTCACGCACGCGTCGAGATCCTCGAGCAGGGCATCGACCCAGCGCACGCTCGCTGGGTTGATCGAGAGATGGATGTTCTCCTTCGAGTCCTGGAAGCCGAGCTGGGGCTGCACGTACCATCCGCGTTGCTTCATCTCGTCGATCACGTGGAACACGCTGACGCTGTCGGAGGTGAATGCCACCAGGTTCATCTCGGGGCGACCGAGCAGTCGCAGCTCCGGATGCGCATCGACCCAGTCGGCGATCCGGTGGGTGGCGCCGAGCACCTGGCGCGCGATCTCCAGGTATCCTTCGTCGCCGAGGAAGTGCAACGCCGCCCACGCAGCGGCCAGCGGGCCGGCCGATTTCGTGCTCTGCACGGTGGGGTTGATCACGGTGTATCCCGTCCAGTTGGAGCACGCGTAGATCTGGTAGCGGCGCAGCTCCTTGCTCCGGTGCAGGATCACCGAAGCGCCCTTCGCGGCGAACGCATACTTGTGGAAGTCCATCGAGATCGACGTCACCCCCGGCACGTCGAACTCGAAGCGAGGCACCGGAGCCCCGAGCCGCCGAAAGTACGGCAACAGGAAGCCGCCCATGCAGCCGTCGACGTGCAGCAGCAGATCCTTCTCGATCGCGAGCTGACCGAGCTCCTCGATCGGATCCACGACTCCGTGCGCGTAGGAGACGGCCGAGCCGACCAGCAGGATCGTGTTGGGGGTAATCGCGTCGCGGATTGCTCCGACATCGGCCTTGAACGTATGGGCTTCGACGGGGACCAGAACCGGCTTCACATCGAGGTAGTGGGCTGCCTTCTGGAACGCCGCGTGCGCCGTGGCCGGAAGCACCATCTCCGGCTCCCGGATCTGCGGCTGAAGCGCGCGGGCGCGGTCCCTCGCGGTCTTGACCGCGAGGATGATGCTCTCGGTGCCGCCACTCGTGAAATTCCCACACACCTCGGCATCGCCCTGGAGATGCGACGATGCCATCGAGATCAGATCGTTCTCGAGCTGCAGCGCGCTCGGGAAGACCGTGGGGTCGAGCGCGTTCTCGGTCAGATACATCGAGAACGCCTGCTTGATGACCTCCTCGGCTTCCTTGCCGGGATCGTAGACATAGGCCCACGTTCGGCCATCGCGCCACGGCATGTCGTTCGCGCGGTACTCCTCGAGACGGCGAAACAGCTCCTCTCTCGCGACGCGCTTCTCCGGAATCTTCATCTCCATCCTCCTCGTGTGCGCAGCCGTCTGCGTCTCGTCTACTGCCTCTGCTCCGCTTCCGCCCGCAGGCGGACTTCCGTGAATGCCCACAGGAACAAGAGGCCGAAGCTCCCGATGACGTGCCACAGCGCATGCATCGAGCCGACCCTTCCGATGACGACGTCCCCATCGGCCGTGGCCAGGCCGAAGCCGATCAGGAACAGGGCGGTCACCGCGTAGAGCAACGGGCGGGCGGGCGGCGCAATCCGCGCGCGCGCCGCATAGAACAATCCGACGGTCAGGAACGCGTCGGAGATCAGAACCGCCTCCCCGGCGTAGAAGCCCCCAAACTCCCCCAGCGGAATCCAGTAGACCTTCGTGCCGGTGATTCCCTCGCGTACCATCCAGGCAATGGCCGCCAGGTTCAGCACGCCGGATCCGATCGCGAGGCGTCGCACGAAACCAGGCCGGTAGAAGTCTCCGGCCACGGCGATCTGGATCGTCCAGGCGAGCAGCAGATTGCTGCTCACATCCGCCACCCGCCACGCCTCGTGCGTCCAGTCGTCGGCGACCGTGCCCCATCCATGCCAGCCGAGCGTCGGCAACCCGGTCAGAAACAGGCAGAAGTAGGCGAACCGCCAGCGCGCGGGATGCCGACTGACCCAGTACCCGAACGCAAACGTCGCGACGCCCGCGCCGATCGTGCAAAAGCTCGTGACCGCATTGGCGAGGTCCGGCGGCGAGAGTGTGACCGGCATGGCGCCCCCGGGCTGATTCGAACAGCCGACCTTCGGTTTAGGAAACCGCTGCTCTATCCATCTGAGCTACGGGGGCGGGGGGCGGAACCCTACCGGACTCGATCCGGGGTTGCCGCGCTCGTCGATCACTTCGCACTCTCCGTGCCGCTCGCGCCGTCCTCGGCGAGACCGAGTTCGCGCAGCCGCTTCTGTACCTCTTCCGGGGACATGCGGATCTGCACCATCTTGAGCACGTATTCGGGCTCCCCGGCCGGCTTCGGTTCGAAGGAGAACACGACGGAGCGATCGGTCGGGATGGCGGCAACGGCGTTCTTGAAGCCTTCCTTGGTGCCACTGTTGTCGAGCCCGCCGCCCTTCGATGCCTTGATGACGGTGCGGCGCAGCACGCTGCCTTCGGGTACGACCTCGAACTCCACCTCTTCGCCGGACGAGAGACCGGGGGCAGGCTTGCCGGCGATCCCGCCGCTGCCGAAGCCGCCCGATACTTTGGGGCTGGTGATCTTCACCTTCATGCGACTGGTGGCTTCGTCGTAGCCGAGCAGCCGGCCTTCAGCGCCGAAACGCTTCGCGTCTTTCGCGAGCGCCGCCGGGGCGACGAGGAGACAAGTCAGGGTCAGGAGCAGGGAAAGGAAAGCGGAACGTGTCATCTCGAACCTCCTCGAAGCGAGCCGGGCGACTCGGATCCGCCGGATCGACCCGCAGAGCGATCGCGGGAGAGTAGCGCTCTGCGGTGCCAGAAGGTCAGTAGCGCAGTAGCGAGTGGATCGGCTCCACGCCGAGGCGACGACGCCCTTCGAGGGCCGTGAGTTCGATCAGGAAGGCGCAGCCCACGACGTGTGCCTGACAGTCTCGCGCCAGCTGCACGGCAGCCGCGGCGGTGCCACCCGTGGCGATCAGGTCGTCCACCACGAGCACGCGCTCGCCGGGTCGCAGCGCGTCTTCGTGCATCTCGACGGTATCGGTTCCGTACTCGAGGTCGTAGCGAACACTGCGCGTGCGCCACGGCAGCTTTCCGGCCTTGCGGACCAGCGCGAATCCCGTCTCGAGCTCGAGGGCGACCGGCGTCCCGAGCACGAACCCGCGCGACTCGATACCCATGACCTTCTCGACACCGATCCTTCGGAACGGGTCCGCGAGCGCGCGGACCGCGGCCTTCAGAGCGTGGGCATCGGCCAGCAGGGGCGTCACGTCGCGAAACAGGATTCCCGGCTTCGGGAAATCGGGGACGTCACGGATGAAAGCGCGCAGATCGACGGATGTGGACACGAGACTCCTCGGCGTCGATGAAAAAGAGATCACGGCAGACAGGGGATCGGATCGCGCGGACGGTTGCTACGGCGGATCTCGAAGTGAAGGTGGGGCGCACTCGCGTTCCCGGTTCGGCCGACCCGCGCGATCGGATCGCCCTGCTCGACGAAATCGCCCTCTTCCACCAGGTTGCGATCGTTGTGTGCGTAGACCGTCGCCCAATTGCCGACGTGCTTGAGGATCACGACCCGGCCATAGGCGCCCAGACGATCTCCCTCGTACACGACCTTCCCCGCCTCGGCGGCTTGAATGGGTGTTCCCTTGGCGGCGGCGATGTCGATCCCATCATGACGCCGCCCCCGTCGCAAGCCGTACGCGGAACTGAGACGTCCCGCAACGGGCCACTCGAAGCGCAGCCCGTGCTCGCGCGAGGCATCCGAACAGTCGCTCCCCCACTGTCCTTCGAGGGTGCGGGGGCGCTCCGGCGCGGCGCCGACGGCAGCGACGGCGGTCGACGCCGACGGCGCCCCATTGCTTCCCGGGATCCAGAGCCGCTCCCCGATCTGCAGCGCGCGCACGTCTCCGACGCGATTGGTGCGCCGGATCACGTCGACCGACGTGCCGGTCTGCTGCGAGATCTGCCAGAGGTTGTCTCCGGGTCGGACGACGTACCAATCGCCGTGGCCCTGACCCGGCTGCATGGATTTCGGCTGCGAACGACAGCCGATCGCGCCGGCGATCATCACGAAGCCGGCCAGCAAAAAGAGCAGCGGGCCGCGCGCTACGCCGCCCATCCGTGCCGGCCGACGAGGTCCACGAAACGACAGCGCCCGAGTGTCTCCGCCTCGAAGCGACCCTCGGCGCGACAGCGCACGCGCAGCAGCCGCTGCGCCCCACGCGGGCCGACGGGGGCCACCAGTCGGCCGCCCGGAGCGAGTTGCGCAAGCAGCGGTCGCGGGAGGTCCGGCGCGCCGGCCGTGACGACGATCGCGTCGTACGGCGCATCGGCGACGCGGCCCACGGAACCATCGCCGAGATGGACGACGACGTTGCGGATGCCGAGTCGGTCGAGCGCGCGCCGAGCGGCGGCGGCGAGCCGCGGCAATCGTTCGATCGAGACGACTCGCTCCGAGAGCAGTCCGAGCACGGCGGCCTGGTAGCTCGAACCGGTGCCGATCTCCAATACGCTCTCGGTGCCCCGCAGCTCCAAGGCCTCGCTCATCGCGGCGACCGTGGAGGGTGCAGAGATCGTCTGCCCGTCGCCGATCGGAAGCGCATGGTCCCGGTAAGCCTGTGGATGAAGGATCTCGGGCACGAGCCAGTGGCGCGGAACCACCTCGAGCGCCGCGAGGACGCGCGCGTCGCGCACCCCATCGCTCGCGAGCCGCTGGACCATCCGCCGCCTGGCACCCCGCCACTCCGCGCCCGCGCGCACCGCTGTGATCAACTCGCCCCCCTCCCCGCTGGGCAAGGTAGGGCGAAGCGTACGAGGCCCGCAAGATGGGCCACAAGTGCCTGAATTTCAGTGGATCCGCAGCCCGCTAGCGCTCGAAGCGATCTCGATCCCTTCCGCCGGCGGGCACCGTCGGCTCGAAACGCTCGCCGTCTGGCATCGCGAGCCACAGCGCGAGGTACACCACCAGGAAGATGCCAGCCGAGAAGAATGCGCCGAGCGCGAACGCCAACCGCACGATCGTCACCGAAAGGCCGAACTGCTCCGCGAGCCCCGCGCAGACGCCCGCGAGCATCCTGTCTTCGCGAGGCCGAAGCCACGGCTCGCTGAGCGACCGGGCACCGCTCGCATCGAGGAGGCTGCCGCAATACCGACATTTGACGGCCTCGACGCGGATCGACTCCGCGCACCAAGGGCACGCTTTGAAACCCGATCCGGCCGTCGGCAACTGCAGTTCCTGGTCTTTCATGCCTTCTCCGTTCATGACGCCTCCGTCCGGGCCCGGCGTACCGCCGCCACCCAGAGCGGAACGAACGCGTACAGGGTTCCCACCATCAACAGGAAGGTTCCGCCGTAGAACACCCCGAGACCCGCGAGCACCACCGAGGGGACGATCGGCTCGAGGAGTGCCGCCACCCCCTGTGCCACCCACCACGCCTGGGCGACTGCGATCGGCAACCCGAGCGCCAGCACGACGACGGTGCCGGCCAGCTCGCGCCCGAAGCCGCGGGGAGGTTGGTGCGCACGCAGCGCACGCGCTGCCCGCGTCCGGCTGCGCTCGAGCGTCGCGGGATTCGGCGCGACGACTTCGTCACTGGCGAGCGCAGTCGCCAGAGCCTCGAGGAACCGCAGGTGTCGGGTGCAGGCGGCGCAACTTCGCACGTGATCCCGCAGAGCGGGATCCCCCGCCGCGGGCGCCATCGCCGGCTGGGACAGCCACTGTTCCGTCAGCTCCTCCTGCCTGGCTTCGCAGCTCAACTCGCATCCTCCCAGCAGCGTTTCAGCTCGCGGATCGCGCCGTGCAGCCTGCTCTTGACCGTCCCGCGCGGGATTCCGAGCGCCTCGGCCATCTCGGCCTCGCTGAGGTCTTCGTAGTACCGCAACCAGAGAACCTCCCGGAGTCGGTCCGGGAGCCGAGCGACGCGATCTCGCAGGGTCGACGACTCGGGCGGGCGGAACGCCGCCGGCTCGCACTCGCTGCGGACCGTACCCGCGAGGCGAGTGCGAACGGCACGGCGCCGGTAGAGATCGCGAGCCAGGTTCGAGGCGATTCCGAAGAGCCACGGCCGTACCGCGCGGCCCTGCTCGAAACCGCGCGCTGCGCGGGCGACGCGCAGCCACGTCTCCTGCAGGAGGTCCTCTGCATCCTCCTCGTGGCCGGTCATGCGCACCAGGTGCGCGTGCATGCGCCCGGCATATCGCTCCACCAGCGTGCTCAACGCGCGCTCGTCTCCGCGCGCGACGGACGCCATCAGCTCTTCGTCGGACTCCATTCGTCCGACGCCCCCTCGTCGCTCGGTCCTCGGCGTTCGTTCGCGGCAGGCTGCGGAACGTCCCGATACCGATCCGCGCCGGCGCCGACGAGATCGCGCACCGCGTCGAGCGCCCGATCGAAGCCGGAACGACCGCCGGGGCTGTCGGGAAGCAGCAGCCACAGGATCGCGTACAGAGCGACGCCGAACCCATGCAAGAGGGTCAGCAACAGGAACCCCGCGCGGACCGCCGTGATCGGGAGGCCGAGCTGGTGAGCGACCGCGGAGCAGACACCGGCGATCCTTCGATCCCGGTAGCCACGGTGCCACTCCGTGGGATCCCGCAATCCCCCGTCCACGCGGCTCCCGCACCAACGACACTTGATGGCCGCGGACTGGATCTCCTCGGCACACCAGGGACATGCCTTCGTCGCCATGTTTCCTCCGTTCTGGCAGCGGCCCTGCTGGCCGTCTGCTGGTGGGCGCGCGCTCCCGGTCTCCCCTGACTTCCCCTGGCACCGCATCGAGTACTACGCGCGAACCCGATCCGAGGTTCACGCACGCCCCGGACGGACGAGGACCAGCGCCTCCGAGGTTCTCAGCTCCCAGCGGGGGCCGTCGGAGGAAAGCGCCGCCGCAGCGCTTCGACGATCAGCGCGGCCGACGCGTCGGTCGAGAGTTCCTGCGTGTTGAGGACGAGGTCGTAGAACACCGGATCGTCGCCGGAGAGTCCGAGCCGATCGCGCAGGAACGCGAGACGATCGGCGTCTTCCTGCTCGACGCGACGTAGGGCCGCCTCGCGGGTGTCCCCCGTCGACGCGATCGCTCGTTGCACGCGATCCGCCAGCGGCGCCACGATCAGCACGCGGAGCGTGCGCTCCCGAGGCAGGATCGAGAGCGCGCCCCGGGCGACGACGACGGCCATGCCCCGCTCGCCGAGAGTCGCCAGAACGCTGGCCAGCTCACGGAGCTCCGCCTGTCCGAGTGCTCCGAACAGCTGCTGCACGCGGGTCTCGATTGCTTGCAGCAGGGTCGGATCGAGATCCGCGGAAAGCTGCGTGCGCAGTCCGGGGTCCTTTGCGATCTTGCGCAGCGTCTCGAGACCGAAGAGCCCGTAGTCCAGCCAGGCGGCCACGCGGGCGGCCACGTCGTCGCCGCCCGCGTACGGAAGCGGAGAGATCGAGACGACGGCTCCCCGCAACCGGGGCATCCCCGCTCGTCCCTCGATCGACCAGCGTGACGCCTGGCGCTCGAAGAGCTCCGATAGCGGCTTGGCGGCCATCCCTGCCCTCCTCGAAGAGCCCATCGTACCCCGCGGGCAGACACATCGCTTTCCGCTTCGTTCTCGGCCCCGGCGGGGGTATGATCGACCTCATCTCGAGAGCACGAAAGGACGCCCCATGGCCTCGCAATCGCCGCGCGACGAAGAGTTCCAGGACGATCCCTACTTCGATGGCGAACGGACCTCGCGGCGGCGCAATCGGCCGTTCGATGCGAGCCTGCTACGCGAGTCGACCAGGGTCCTGCCGACGCGCGATCCGCTGCTCTTCGCACCGTCGGATACGGTGACCCTGGCGATGCGCGCAATGCAGAAGGAGCATCGAGGCTGTGTTCTCGTGACCGAGGACGGCAGCGCGCGCACGCGCGTCGTGGGTATCTTCACCGAGCGCGACGTACTGCTTCGGATCGTCGACCGGGGCCGCAACCCCGCCACGCTGGAACTCGCGGAGGTGATGACGCGGGAACCGGACCGTCTGCCGATCGACGCCGCCGTCGCCTGGGTTCTGAACAAGATGTGTGTCGGGGGGTTCCGCCACGTCCCTGTAGTGGATCGGGAGGGTCGTCCGGTCTGCGTCGTATCCGTCCGCGACATCGTGGAGCTGCTCGTCGAGCGCTTCCCGCGCGAGGTGCTGACGCTTCCGCCCGAGTACGGCGCGGACGTCGCGCGCACCCGCGAAGGAGCCTGAAGCGCGGGCGCCTCAGCCGTTGCGGCGGCGACGAGACGTCGCGGCGACGAGCCCGAGACCCAGCGAGAACACCGCGACGGCGCCCGGCTCGGGAATCGGCGCCGTCGTGAAGCTCTGCTCGAACTCCGAGATCTGCGCCAGAACGGCGCTGCTGCCTGTCGTGTCGATCACGATCGACTTGGAGACTTCGATCGACGAAGACGGCGTCGCGAGCGCGCCGAAAGCGATCGGGCTCTGCGTCCCGCCCGCCTGACGAGTCGCCTCGATCATCGTGAGACTGCCGTCATCGGCGACGACCGACTCCTGGATCTGGGCGAGTGCTCCACCGCCCATCGCCGTTCCCGTCAGCGAAAGCCCGACTCCGGTGATGACGAGTTCCAGCGAGGCGGTGACGCGAAAGCTGATCATCAGCGCGCCGGCCTGATCGCCCACCGCGACGAGCGGACCGTCGAACTCGAGAAAGCGCACGCCGAACTCATCCTGCAGCGCCTCGACTTCGAACAGCGACAGATCCAATCCGCCGAGCAAATTCGGCGCGCCACCGACCAGCGGAGGCAACGTGATCTCGAAGTCCGAGAAGGTCAGACCCCCATCGGCAGACGAGAGGCTCGCGCCGCCGTGTAGATCGGCGAGCGTCAGAGCATCCGCTCCGGGTGCGAGTCCCGCGGCGGCGACGATCGCAACGCCGGCGGCGAGGAAGTTCCGAGCCAGTCTGTCGAGTTTCAGCATGATGTGGCTTCCGTCCAGGGTTTCGCGGCCAATGAGAAAGGGAGGGTCGCCGCCGAGCCTCGTTCGAACTACGCGCCCGTATTTCGAGGGGAGCGGCCCGTCGCTCCCAGCGCTCCGATCCCCAGCAGCAACAGCACGGCCGTCGTCGGCTCCGGCACCACCGAGAAGCGCTGCTGCAACCTCGTGATCGACGCCGTCCCCTGGCTGTCGGCGCTGACGACGAGGTTCTTGGTGATCGTGAGCTGCTGGAGGGTTTCTGCAAACGCCTGCTGGTTCGACAGCAGCGATCCGAAGCTCGTCGCGAATACGCCCACGTCGACCGCCGGCGCCTCGACGATCAACTCCGAGACGCTCGCCGAAGAGAAGGGACCCGCCACAGATGCCGTGAGATGGTTGCCGACCCCGTCGACGCCGAGCACGCTGACCACCGTGAACTCGAGCTTCAAGTCGGCGGCGGCGCCATCGGCGACCGACAACGCAGCGGTGTCCGCGATCAGATCGAAGCCCACACCCAGCCCGTCGGCAACGCCGAGGATCTCGATCTGCCCGAGGTCGATGCCGCCGACCTGTTCCACCTTCGTGAACTCGATCGTCAGATCCCCGATCGAGAGCGACGTCCCGACGATGGAATCCAGGGGTGTGGCGCCCGCGCCGAGCGGCAACAGCAGCAGGAGCCCAGCGACAGCTCCCGACGAATTCCGCAACGGATTCCGCATCGATCCAATCCTCCCGATCCGCGCGGGCCCACGGTCAGTGGGTTGCCGTGGCGGGCCCATG